>JAAYXS010000621.1 GCA_012515775.1 Phycisphaerae bacterium | reverse complement strand
CGCCCGGCGCGCTCGCCGACCTTGTCGAGATAAGCGCGCAACGCCTCCGATGACCAACTCGTGATCAAATAGCGGTCCGTTACAACCCACGCCGGCCCGGCAAACGGGCCGAATTTGACGTACCAGATGCCAGTGGTGTCGCGGTCGATGACCATCGTGGGCGGCAGTTCGCCGTCCGTGTTGTGCGCTTTCAATTGCTCTTCAAATTTCTGCTGCGCGTCGCGCCAAGCCTCACACAATGCGTCGATAGCCCGGCTTACCTGCGCCGGCTCGTCGCGAATCTCCGTCAGCGTGGTCATCGCCAGCGGAATGTGCAACGGGTGCGGCGGGTCGTTGTGCATCACGATGTGCTCGCCCAGGTGGGCCAGGATGTCGCGATCGGCGTCGAAGCCGCGTTCCTCCTGGATCTGCTTCCACAGCCGCCGAATGGTGCGACGCTCGCGCGCATCCCGGGTGGCCAACAGGCCGTTGAAGAACCGCGGCAGCGTTTCAGCCGGGGACACACGGTAGACGGCATAACGCGCCCCCTCCGGGATCGTGGCCAGCAGCGCGGGGTCCTCGACGTTTGGGTCGGCCAGCAGACGCTGATGGGACTGCCCGTTTTCGACGAAGTTGGCCACGCAGTACATCGCGCGGCCTTCGAAGCCCAGCGCCCAATGCGAACGCTCGATGTCGTCGGCTTGCCAGGCGCTGAAAAAGGCCGTGGCCCGCCCATCCACAAACGGGTCCAACCGCCCGCGGATATCCTGCGAACGCACAATGATCTCGATCAGCGCCTGCCGCGCCCGCGGGCCTCGCACGCCCTCCAACCAGTCCGTGTGACTAAGGGCCTCTTGCTGCCCGGTTGCTACGGCGGCCACGCGCGGCCAGACATCCTGCCCGACGGTGAAGACGAAGAACGGGCCGATGTTGCCCCAGGCGAGCCGACAATATTCCGGCAGGCGCTCGTCGCGGAGTTCCATGAACGACCAGCTCTCCGCCTGCCGTCGTTCCAGGTGAGCCTTGTCGCGATCGGTCTGTTCGTTGATCGCGGCCTGAATGACGCGCGCGAACGCCTCGTCGTGACCGCGGGTTTCGACGATGAGCGCGAACTCGATCCGATCGCCGCGTACGATCGGCGGCTTCTTCGACTCGTCAACCTTCGCGTGCGCGTCAATCAGTGCGAACACGTGCGGGAAGCGGATGGCGAGATTGAAGCCTTCGAGTCCGCGCGCCCATAGGCGAGCCTCGTTGTCCAGCGCATGGCCGAACCAATCCAACACGAGGCGCACGGGCGAGGGGCCGTCCACGGCCGGTGCCGTGTCCGGGAACGGGCGTCCGTACCAGCACAGCAACGTCTCGGCGGGAACCAGATCGAGGCATTCGGATGGCGGCGGCACGGGCCGGGTCGAACTCGGCGCCGAACCGCTGACCTCGCCCAGACCGGCGCTGGACGCGCTCTTTGCCGGGCGGGCGAGCGCCGGTTCTTGCTGAGCAACATCGGCCGTCGGCGAGCTGGGCGCCGACGAAGAGGCCGGCGGTTCCGCCTCGCGCCATGACCAGGCGGTCAAGCCGACCACCAGTGCCGCCAAAACCGCCCCCGCCGCAATCCCGAATTTGTACCGCATCTGCACAGCTCCGCTGGGGCCGATTTCTAAAGTCCGGCAGATTACCCGCGCCGTGCGGTCGTTGCCAACGATCTGCGCTGCCCGGCGTGTCGAAATCTGTGCACTTCCTCACCCCTCGCGAAAGCGACCGGCTGCGCCCTGCAGCCCACGCGACCACTGCGAACGTGGGAGAGTGGGAAAGTGGGAAGGTGGGAAGGTAGGAAGGTGCCAGCCACTTTCCCACATTCCCACCTTCCCACATTCCCACTCACACGCGGCCGTAATCGCAGACGTCGCCAAGTATCCGCGCAAACAAAGGCGGCCTGCCCAGTACACCGTCGCGAAACTCGCCACCGGCTCTTGACCGGCTGGGTCCCGCGACCCGCGCCTTACGCGTGGCTGTACAGGGCAGGCCGCCTGAAGACCGGATAAGCCAAATGCTCCGGTCAGGCCGTCGGGGCGGCCTCGACCGGGCGAGAAAGCTACATGGCCTTCTTCTTGCTCGTCTTCTTGGCTTTCTTCTTGGCGGCCTTCTTGGTGGCCTTCTTGGTGGCCTTCTTGGTGGCCTTCTTCTTTACGACCTTCTTCTTTGCCATGGCGCAAACCTCACAAAAAAGAACAGAACAGAAACACTCACGCCACATTGGGCGTTTGTACGCGGCCGTTTTCGAACCGGACGCTCACGCGTTTGCTGACGCCCGGCTCCTCCATGGTCACGCCGTACAGCACGTCGGCGCTCGACATGGTGCGCTTGCTGTGCGTTATGACCACAAACTGCGAATGCGCCAAGAAGCCTTGTAGTACATTATTGAAGCGTTCCGTGTTGGCTTCATCAAGAGCCGCATCCACCTCATCCAAAAAAGCGAACGGCGAAGGCTTGCTCTTGAACACGGCCATGACCAGCGCCACTGCCGTCATGGTCTTTTCGCCGCCCGAGAGCAAGGATAGTGATTGGGGCTCTTTTCCGGGCGGGCGGGCGATGATCTCGATGCCGCATTCCAGCGGCTTTTCCGGGTCTAGTAGAACGATGTCGGCTTTGCCGCCGCCGAAGATTTGGCGGAACAGCTCCTGAAAGTATCCTCTGATCTGGTTAAAGGCCGCGGCGAAGCGCGTCTGCGATTCCTGGTCGAGCTCCGCAATCAACGCTTGCAGGCGTTCAATCGACGCCAGCAGGTCGGTGCGCTGCGCCACCAGGTTTTCATAGCGCGGCGTCAGCTCTTCCAGCTCCGTGATCGCGTCGAGATTCACATTGCCCAGACGCGCCAGCTTTTCACGCAGCTCCGCAATCTCCGCCCGCACTGCCTCCCAGTCCTGTTCGGCAGGCGGCGCTTCCACGGCCGCACCCTCGGCGGCGGCCGCCGCGGCCGCCAATTCCGCGGCACGGCGTTGCTCCTGCTGCTCCTGGTAAGCCGCAGCCAGGTCTATGTTCAGCTCGTCGCGCACACGGTTGACGAGGTTCTCACGCCGCACTTCAAACTCGCGCAGCGCCACCTCGGCCGCATGTATCTGCGACTCGATCTGATGAATCTGCTCGGTCGTCCCCCGCGCCAAGGCCCCGAATTCCTCGATCCGCGCCCGCAGTTCCTGTCGGCATTGCCGCAACTCGCCGGTCTGGGCACGCAACAGCTCGATCTGCGCCGCGCACTCCGTCTGACGCGTGCGGGCCGCTTCGGCCTCAGCCTGCGATTGGGCGATCTGAGCGGCGGCCTGCTCAATCTCCTGCGCGGCACGCTCAAAATCTCTTTGAAGACCGGCGCGCCCGGCCTGGAGCTGCGCGAACGCCTCAGCGCTGGCAGCCAGCTTTTCCGAGTTGCGCCCGGCTTCGACGCGGGCCTCGGTCAGCTCGGCCGCTGCACTGCTGACCGCGGCTTCCAGCTCGGCCAGCTCGCGTTCGAGCACTTCGATGCGTGACTGGCGCTCCTGCTGGTCCTGTCCGGCGGCTTCGAACTGCGCCGCAAGTTTGCGGGCCAGCTCTTCCATTTCCGCCAACGCGCGGTGAATCGCTTCCAGTTCGCTGTGCGAAACTTCGGCCTCACGCCGCAGGCGGGCCAATTCGCCCTCCAGGCGCGTCAGCGTGCTGCGCGCTTCGGCGTGTTCACGCTGCGCGGCCGCGATTTCGTTCATCAGCGACGTGAGCCGCAATTGTTCGTCCGAGAGCTGTTGGTCGACCTCGTTGCGCTGCCGCACGCAGCGTTCCAGGGCCGTCTCGACCTCGTCGCGCTCCTGCTGCAGATGGCGAACCTCAGCTTTGCGGCTGATCAGGCCCGCCCCGGCCTGGGCGCCGGCGATGGTGATTCGGCCATCGGTCGAAACGGAGCGCCCGTCCAGCGTAATAAAGACGTACCCCTGCGGGGCGCCATTGGCCAAAGCCAGAGCGCGTTCCAGCGAGTCCACCACGATCACGCGGCCCAGCAAGTGCTCGGCCAGCTTCCGGTACTGTGGGGCACACTGCACCCAAGTGGAAGCCCGCGCCACAAACCCGGGCGCATCATCGTAATGTCCGCGGCTGAAATCTTCCGGCAGCCGGTCCAGCGCTATGACCCGCACCGGACCGGACAATTCCGGCCGGCGGTTGAGTTCCGCCAAAAACGCATGCGCGTCTTCAACCACGACCTGATTTTCAAACGTGGCCAGCACGGGTTGCAGAGCCTGGACCCGCGGATCATCGATGTGCAGCAGGTCGGCCACGAGCCCGCGGATGGTGCCGGCCCGCTCATCGCCCTCGTCTCGCCACGCCAGAACCGTCTGCGTCCCGCCGTCGACCCCCTCCAGGCGGCGCTCCATATCCTCGAGCAACTCGAGCCGCGACAGCAAAGCGCTGCGCCGCTCCTTTGCGGCGCCGATTTCGGCCTCGTGCGCCTGGCGCGTGCTCCGCAACTGCGCTACTTGCGCCTCAGTGTCACGAATCTGCTGGCTCAGTTCGGCGACGCGCTGATCAAGCCGGCCTACTTCACCTAGCGCACGCGCTTGCCGCTGACCAAGCTCGTTCTGTTCCTGCTCCAGCTCAGCGCGCCGGGCCTTCAAGCGGTCCGATTGCGAATTCAGACGCTCGCGCTGTGCCACAATGTTGTTCTGTTCATTGTTCAGCAGGGCCGCCGTGCGCGCCGCGTCGAACACCGCGGCCCGCGCCTGATCCACCGCCTGCCGCGCACCGTCCCGGCGCTGCTCGACTTCGTTCCGCGCCTGCTGGAGCTGCACAATCCTCCCGGCGCTGCGCTCGGCGGCCTGCGCCAGAACGTCCAACGCGGCCGACTCAGCCACGATGCGCTGCTCAAGCTCCGCAAACTGCTGCGAGATTTCGGCCGACTGGGTGTGCCGGCGCTCACGAGCGGCAGCCAGGTCCGCGGCGCGCCGCTCACTCTGAGCGATGCGTTCGCTGAGCGTGCTCAATTCGCCGTGCAGAGCCGCCAATTCAGCGTCGGTATGCTGGATTCGTTCATCAAGCTGTTGCAGGTCGCGCTCGTGCTGCGCGGCCGCGGCATCGTGCGCGGCCAGGGCGGCACGCTCGGTTTGCAGGCGGTCGCTGTGTTCGGCCATTTGGGCCCGGACCCCGGCGCAGCCGGTTTCCAGCTCATGGTATTCGGCCAACGAGAAGGAGGCCCGCAGTTCGCGCAAGCGGCGATCGTACTCCTGCCAGCGGCGGGCCTTTCCGGCCGCGAGCTTCACGCTGCGGAGCTGCCGTTCGAGTTCCTCGATTATGTCGTTGAGGCGCAGCAGGTTGTTTTGCGAGCGTTCGAGCTTGCGCTGCGCTTCGGCGCGCTGCTGCTTGTAGCGACTGATGCCGGCCGCTTCCTCGAAGATCTCGCGGCGCTGCATCGGGTCGGCCTGGAGCAGCATATCCACTCGGCCCTGCTCGATGATGCTGTAGGCGTCGACCCCCACGCCGGTATCCAGGAACAGTTGGCGGATGTCCTTCAGCCGGCACGAATTGCCGTTCATCCGGTAGTCGCTATCGCCGCTGCGGTAGAGTACGCGGGAGATGCTGACCTCGGGTTCATCGGTCGCGAGAAATCCGGCGCTGTTGTCGAACACGAGTTCGACCTGCGCCGCGGCCGCGGGCTTGCGCGAACGCGAACCGGCGAAGATCACATCGGACATGCGCTTGCCGCGCAGGCTGCGGGCCGATTGTTCCCCAAGCACCCAGCGCACCGCGTCCAGCAGATTGCTCTTGCCGCAGCCATTCGGGCCGACGACGGCCGTCACACCGGGGCCGAAGTCGAACTCCGTCCGGTCGGCGAAGCTCTTGAAGCCGTGAAGAACAATTCGCTTTAGATACACGATTGACGCGATTATGGGCGTCTTTTGCACAGGGCCAAGGCCCCGCATCGGATCGCCCCGCCGGGCCGCGCCTTCAGCCTTCAACGACGGGACGCCACCACAACATGTGGTGCTGTGCTAGCGAGATTACCACAACAACTTCGCCACGGCAAGGGGTAGGCAGCTTTCCGTCATCAGTTTTGCGTCGCTAGTCGCCAAGTTTCAGGTGTCGGGTGAGCACGCAGAACTGAAAACTGGAAACCGAAAACGGGCAACTCCCGATTGAGTTTAAGGGCCCCAATGCCGGAGCACACGCATGGATCCACTGAAGATCGGACACGTCATCAGCGTTAACGGCGACTCGGTCGAGGTGCAGATAACTGTCTCGAACCTGGCGCTGGAATACCACGGAACCACCTATCGCGTGGGCCGGCTCGGCACGTATGTCACGCTGCCGCTGGGCCGCATCATGCTGATCGGCTACATCACGCGCGTCGGGGCGGCCGGCGATTTGGAGCCCTTGCCCGACCCCGGCGCTCCGCGGCGCATCACGATGACCGTGCAGCTTTTGGGAACCGTGCGCAATGACAAGTTCTCGCGCGGCGTGAATGAATACCCCACGCTCGGCGACCCGGTTCGCCTGGGCGTCGACGAGGATTTCGAGCTGATATTCGGCTGCTTCGATCAGATCGCCGGCAGCGGAACCGGTCCAAAATCCTTTCCGATGGGGCGCTTCGCGGTCGATACGGATTTCGAAGTCAAAGTCGTAGGCAAGGACTTCTTCGCCAAGCACGTCGCGGTGATGGGCAACAGCGGATCGGGCAAGAGCGTGACCACCGCCAAGATCCTCCACGAGGCCATGCAGTTGCCGCACTCGCACATCGTGCTGTTCGACATGCACGGCGAGTACCTGAACGCGTTCAGCGATGAGCGCGGCGAGCCGCTGCCGAACGTGACCTACCTGTCCGACCGAAACCTGGTGTTGCCCTATTGGATGCTCCAGTACCAGGAACTCGAGGCCCTGTTCGTCGACACGAACAACGAGGCCAACATCAACCCCCAGAACGTGTTCCTGCGGGCGGCACTGGACAAGATGAAGCGCCCCGCGGCCGCCGAACTGGGCCTGCTGCGCGAGTACACCGTCGATACGCCGGTGTACTACTCGATCGAGCAGCTCAAGACGTACGCCGAGAACATGAACGATGCCCGGCTGGTGCTGGGTTCCGAGCACTACGCGTTCTCGCGCCTGCCGTATCGGCAGTTGCCGGTGGAGAAGCAGGAAGAGATGCTGCTGACGCAGCGCATGGAGTTCAACCGCGGCAACGCGGAAGGCGAGGTGCCGCACGCCACTTACTACGGGCGGCTCCTGGGCTTGGTGAACCAGCTCGAAACCCGCATGAACGACCGCCGTTACGACTTTTTACTCCGGCCGTTCGAGCAGGCGCAGCGTAACCCGGAACTGGCGGGCTGCCTGAGCAAGGGCGCCTCGCCGGGGCAGTCGAGCAAGGCGGTCGCGGCAGTGATTCGGCAACTGCTGGGACGGCAGGGCACGCAGAAAAACCTGACGATCGTTGACCTTTCGGGTCTGCCGTTCGACGTAGTGGATATCACGGTCGCCGTGCTGACGCGCACGCTGTTTGACTTCAACTTCTGGTCGCCGCCGGAGGTGCGGCAGCCGTTCGTGCTGGTGTACGAGGAGGCGCACAATTACCTGCCGCGGCGTGATCGGCGCGGGCGGATGTTCGCGCGTGACGCAGTCGAGAAGGTGGCCAAGGAGGGCCGCAAATACGGCGTGTCGGCCATGGTGGTGTCGCAGCGGCCGAGCGAGATTTCCGAAACGATTCTGAGCCAGTGCAACTCGATGGTGCTGATGCGCATGAACAACCCCGACGACCAGGACTATGCGGCGCGGGTTGTCAGCGATCAGTTCCGCAGTCTGATCAGCCTGCTGCCGAGCATGCGTCCGGGCGAGGCGTTCATCATCGGTGATGCGGTGCTGATGCCGATGCGCACGCTGATTGACATGCCGCCGAAGCTGCCGCGCAGCGGAGACGTGGACTTCTTCGGGCTGTGGGCGCGTGGCACGGCCTCGAGCGAGGACGAGCGCGACGCCGCGCAGGTGGACCAGATCATCGACCGCTGGTGGCGCCAGGACCGCAGCGCCGTGAACGCGGGCGCGCCGCGCAGCGACCACGAGCCGGCACCGGCGAGCAGCGGGCAGGCGCCGAAGTCCAACGCGGAGCGCAAAATCGCCGAATTGGCGGCCATGCTGAATGCGATGGACTAGGAAAAGGCGGAAGTCCCAGCCTTGCCTTCGCCGGCCGCCTTCTACTCCTTGGCCCCGGAACCGGCAGATGACGGCTGCGGCTGCGCCTCGGCTGGTGCGAGCGGCTCCCAGATGCCGATGTTGTCCTCCTCGACCTTGCAGTAGCCGGTCATCTTGTAGTGCGCGTAGGAGTTATAGCCCCACTTGAGGTATTCCGAATCGCCGCCGCCATGCGTCGTGATGAGGAAGCGGTTGGCGAGCTCGCCGAAGCCGCGAGCGCGGTCGACCGGTGAGGCCGCATCCCCCTTGTCCGCATCCACCGGCACCCAGCCGTAGTTGGGCAGGTATACCTGGGCCCAGCGGTGGAAGGCTTCGTCGACGCTGGCGTCATCGCCGCGGACGACCACGCTGCCCTGGTAGCGGGCCGGCAAGCCGGCGGCGCGGCACAGGGCGATGAAGGCGAAGGTGTACTCCGAGCACGAGCCTTTGCCGCGCTTCAGCACGACTTCGGGATTGTCCCAGCCGCCCACCATCTCGTACTCGAGGTGCTCGGCCAGGTAATCGTACACTTTGCGCGCGATCCAGTAGGGGTTCTGCTCCTCCGCGACGATTTTGGCGGCCAGGTCCTTGATGTACCGGCTCTCGACGCCCAGCCGCTGCGGATCATCAACTGTATAGGCGGTTCTGATCTCCGCCGGAATGTCAGCCAGCCTGCCGCACTTCTCCGGCAGGATGAAGTAGCGCAACGCGGACAGGCGAACGTCGGCGGCGTAGCTGATCACGGCCTTTTCGCCGGCCGGCACAGTGCCGCACTCGAACAATGCACATTGCTGGCCCCATTTGTCAGGCCGCGTTTGCACCGCGGGGCGTGAAAAGGCGGGCGCCGAGAGGATTTGCTGGTTCACCAGGTCGGTCGGCACTGCCAGATTGACCGTCAGGTCCCGTATCTCGCCGGGGCCGTAGTTGTACAGCGCCCAGTAGAATTCGCAGCGCTCCTGGCGCGGCTCGGAAAGGCGATAACAGGGTTCATCGTCGGTAACGACCTGGTACAGCTTGCGCGTCTGGAAGTCGTCCGCCCAAAGCTGCCCGTCGATAAACGCCAGGCCCGCAACGTACGGGCCGGGCGCGTCGAGGATGTTCAGCACCGCGCCGCTTTTCGGCTCGAGCATGTAAATCTCATTGCGCACCCGGTTGGCCGTCCAGAGATATTTGCCATCCCAGCCCAGCGCTTCGCACTGCCGGTCGGGCACCGGGCAGGTGCCGAGAATCGTGCCGTCATCGGGCGTTACCTTGTAGATCGTCTTGGTTTTGCGCTCCAGCACGTACAGCACGCCGTCCGCGTATGCCAGTCCCGCGGCCTGCTTATCCGGAGCGGCGAACGTGTCCTCGACTATTCCTGTCTGCGGGTCGAGAGCGTAAATCGAGCCGCTGTGATCGTCGGAGATGTAAAGCCGCCCGCCGCCGTAGGCCAAGCCGCGCGGTTTGAGCGTCGGCGCCGGCCAGGTCTGTTGCACGTTGCCGTCGTCTGCGGACACGCGGTAGATCTTGGGTTCCCGCCAATCCACGACATAGAGGCTGGCGCCGTCGGAAGCCAGCCCGGCCGGGTACTTGCACGGCAAGTCGAGCGTCTTGCGCACATCGCCGGGCGCGGCCCAGGCGGCGGTTGCCAGGCTTAGGTTGAGGACCAGGATCGCGGCGTGGATTAGCGAGCGTTGCATGACGGGCTCCGTAGTTCTTTCAACGGTTCTCGGACTGGCCGGCATTGTACGTGCGAAAGTGT
>JAAYXS010000620.1 GCA_012515775.1 Phycisphaerae bacterium | reverse complement strand
CAGGTCAAGCGCTTCACGCGCACCTGCGGAGCCAGCATACCGACGACGCTCATGAACGAGTTGCATCGTTTGCAGGACGATCCGCACGCGGTCCTGTCGATGGGCGTGGCACACGCGACGGCCCAGTGCATCGAACTGTTGCAACGAGGCGCGCCCGGACTGCACTTTTACACGTTGAACAAATCGCCCGCGACGCGGACCATCCTGACGGCGATCCGCACTGTCTACCCGCCGGCCAATTCCCCCGCCGGCACTTGAACTATGTTCGGAACCGGTCTCACGCTCGCCGGCTTACTGCTGCACCTTTACGTCTTCTGGCGCGCCGCCTCGGTCCCCTTCCTCCGCCGCCACATGCGGCCGAGCACCCTGCTTGGGATCGGCCTGGCGCTGCTGCTGTTCTTTATCGCCGGCCGCACGATCGGGCGCGGCGCGACGGGCGTTGCGGCAACTATCCTGGAACTGCTGGCCATGACTTGGCTGGCGTCGCTGTTCCTGATGGCCCTTTGCCTGGTCTTGACAGAACTGGTCACTTGCGGCGGCTTCCTGCTTTCCCGACACGCACCGGCCTTGAGAGGCTGGGCGCTGGTGGCCGGCGGCGGCTTATCCCTGCTCGCGCTGGTTCAGGGCATGCGCCCGCCGGCCGTGGAGTCGTACGAGGTCAGCCTGGCCGAGCTTCCGCCGGAGCTAAACGGCACGGTGCTGGTGGCAATGTCCGATCTGCACCTCGACTCGTTGGCGGACAAGCGCTGGCTCGAGAAACGAGTCGCGCAAGTGCAGGCGCTGAACCCGGACATCGTGGTCTTGCTGGGCGACATCTTCGAAGGGCACGGCCGGCCTCACGATGAGCTGATCGCCGGCTTGAACGAGCTGTCCGCCCCACTCGGCGTCTGGGCGGTCCTGGGCAACCACGAACACTATGGCCGCCTGCATCCCGCCTCACGCCCCGATCGGAAATCACAGGTCGAAATACTGGACAACCGCTGCGTCGAAATCCGGCCCGGCCTGAACCTGGCCGGCGTAGAAGACCTCACCGTTGCCGCCAGAAGAGGGCGGGCCGACGGGCTCGTTGAACGGACGGTTGCAAACCGCACGGCCGGCGCGACCATTCTGCTTTCGCATACGCCCTGGCAAACGGAAGCAGCCGCCGCCTGCGGTGTCGGACTGATGCTTTGCGGCCACACGCACAGCGGGCAGATTTGGCCGCTGGGCTACCTAGTCCGCACCCGCTACCCCCTGCTGGCCGGCCGCTACCAGGTGAACGGCATGACGGTACTGGTCTGCCGGGGCACAGGAACCTGGGGGCCGTGCATGCGGCTTTGGAAGCCGGGCGAGATTATGCGGGTAACGTTGCGGCGAGCCGACATTGATCTTCGGGCGACGTCTGGCCCGGGGTAGTCGGCAGTAGTGGGCGGCAGTAGCCCCTTCCAGGGGCGCGGCCTAATCCGTCGCGGCAGCATCCTAAAATTGCATTTGTGCCTGCGTTGGCGCGCGTCAATACTCCAGGCGATAGTGCGCGGGCATCATGCGCCAGCCAAGGCTGACGAGGTGCTGGATCGGAGTTGTCAATGTTCTGGATGTACGCCGGTTTTGTCGCCCTGGTCCTG
>JAAYXS010000619.1 GCA_012515775.1 Phycisphaerae bacterium | reverse complement strand
TGTAGCAACAGCCGTCCGTGAACGGCTCGCCCAAGCTGATACTGAGAAGCGTCTGGCGGCCAGGCTCGCGCGCGCAAGCCTCGGCCCAGTGCTCGCCCGGTGGGAACGCTTGCATATGACGTTCCCAAACCGGGTCCGTGACGACCAGGTTATAAGGCACGCGGCCCAACTCAAATTTCGCCCGAACCTGCGTAACGCCGCGAACAGACGTCGTGACTACCCAGCGCAAGAACTGCGGCGCTACTAACGCCACCGAAACGCCCAGCGGACGCCGCTCAAGCGCGCTGACCTCGACGCGGTCCGTACGGCTGCCGAGCAGCAACGGGCCGCGCTCCAAGTACATGTACAAAATCCCAATATCCACGGGACCGGCACGTCGCACATGCTCCCAGCGATTGCGCGCCAGCAGCCAATTTTCGGGTTGATAAGCCTCCGGGCGTGGCTCGACCGCCCACATTCTGATCACGTCCAGCGGCAGAACCTCCCTTCCGCCGCAACAGGCTTGCTCGACCGGCAACGTGCCGTGCTCCGCGCTTGTGACGGGCCGAAACCACCCGCCGCCATCCAGCCGCAGCCCGGCCACACAGCGCCCGAGGTACTTGCGCGAGTTCGCCAGACAAATGATTTCAAACGCTCTGGCGTCCACGATACACCGTCAACTATTTGCCACGCACCCCTACAGGTGCGTGATGGACACATCCGGCCAGTTCCGCTGCAAATACTCAGCCACCAGGCGCCGGTGGCAGTGTTCGGCCGTCGGCTCGCTGCACAGCAGCACGGCGGGCACGCTGAAAATGGCGGGATCAAGCGTCTTTGCAATCCGGCGCTGTTTCAGTAGTGCGAGGAACTGCCGTTCGTACTCGTCCCAGGAAATTTTCTTCTTCTTGATACCGTCCAGGATTTCCTGGCTCGGCGCCAGTTGAGGTTCGTGTAGGTACTCCGCCCCGCAGATGCGGTCGAGGAAGAAGATCAGATCGTCCTTCTTCGTGAACCCGGCGAGCTGGGACGAGTTGTTCAGGCGCACGTCTATCAAGCGCCGAATTCCCGCCGCGCTCAGTGCTCCGAAGAACTCTCGGGCTGACTTTTGCGTAAAACCGATCGTGTAGATTTCCACGGGGCAGGCTCCATGTAATCAAACAGCTCGAGTTGCGCGGAGCGCGCACGGTTCAGCAAGTCTTCATAAGATACGCGCGAGCCGTCACCACGTATGTGAATCACCGTGTGACCACCCTCAGCCAGCACGCGCGCGATCAGCAGATGGCGGTGGCAGGTGGCCGGGTCGTCTTCGCCGCACATGATCGCCGTCAAGCGCGGTCCGGCCGCCTCCAGAAGACGCTCAATTCCGGCCTGGAACCGAGCCGAATGGGCGATCTTGTCATACAAGACGTAGCCGGCTGCATCGTAAAATTCCGTCTCTTCCGGCCGCCCGCCCAACTCAGCCCCGAGAAACAAATACTGGACACCCGATGCCCGCAAAGCCCGCGCCAAAGGCTCCTTGTCGAAATGCGGACAGTAACCCGATACCGGCTTGGAACGCACGTCCACCAGCACCTGCACTCCCACCTTGCGCAGCAGACCGATGAAGTCCTCGATGGTGTGATTCGAATGTCCAACAGTGTATATGACCACTTCGGTCCCCGTTCC
>JAAYXS010000088.1 GCA_012515775.1 Phycisphaerae bacterium | reverse complement strand
CGGTCGCTGCGGCGCCAACGACCGTTACGGCCGCAACGCGCTGCCAGGCTGAGCCGAATGCGCCGCCGTCGGGCGAGGCGGCCAGGAGAATGATCCAGGCGGTCGGCAGCGGAAGGAACAGGTTGCACAGCGAGAGGTAAAACGCCATCAGGGACAGTGTCCACAGTCCCATTGCGCCTGGTGAGCCGAGTTCGAGCTGAACGGAACCCACGTGCGCCAGAGCGGCCAGGCCGGCCAGCCAGGCCAGGTAGATTACGAACCACAGGCGTAGGCCGGGGAGTTCCTGCTCGCGGGCGGCACTGAGAGAGTCACCGAGTTGAACCGGCGGTTCGGCGCGGGAAGGACGGTCGGCGCGCTCGCAGGCTTCTGCACCCTCGCGCGGCGCCACTTTGACGCCGTTCACATCGGGCATTCCCGCGCTTAGAGCTTGGGCATGGCACCCGGCTTTGACGCCGTTCACATCGGGCATGCCCGCGCTTACAGCTTGGGCATGGCACCCGGCTTCGACGCCGTTCACATCGGGCATGCCCGCGCTTACAGCTTGGGCATGGCACCCGCCTTGGGCATGGCACCTGCCGGCCTGACTGCCGGCGCTGGAGGCTTGGGCTTGGCGGCCGGCCGCCGGCTCGGCGGCGAGCGGATCAGGCGCCATCGATGATCCGCCCGTCGCACATGCGCAGCACGCGGTCGGCGGCGACCGTCAGGTGCTCGTTGTGCGTGATCATGACGATAGTCTGACCCCAGTCGCGGTGAAACTCCCTCAGCAAACTCAGCACGGCCTCGGCATTCGCCGAATCCAGATTGCCGGTCGGCTCGTCCGCCAGCAGCAGCGACGGGCGGCCCACCAGGGCGCGGGCGATGGCGAAGCGCTGCTGCTGCCCCATCGAAAGTTGCGCGGGTTTCTTGTGAGCCAATTCCTGCAGGCCGGTGCGGCGGATCAGCTCGGCGGCCTGGCCGTCGGGCTGGATGCCGCGCAAGTGCAACGGCAGAACCACGTTGCGGTAGGCGCTGATCGTCGGCAGCAGGTTGAAACGCTGAAACACAAAGCCGATCGCCTCCCGCCGCAAGCGCGTCCGGGCCGCGTCGGACAGGCTCCGCGTATCGACGCCGGCAATCTCCAGCCGGTCGGCCTGCGTAGGCAGCATCATCAAGCCGAGCAGGTTCAGCAGCGTAGTTTTGCCGCACCCGGACGGGCCCATAATGACCACGAACTCGCCGCGCCGGATGCGCAGGTTGATGCCGTGCAAGACCGGCTCGACCATCGCCCCGTGCGAGTAGGCGTGCCGCAGGTTGCAGGCGTCGATCATCAGCTCGGGTGTCATTTGCACGTCAGCTCTAGCTCGCTCGCACAAAAGCTCTGCCGTCATTCACAAGTCAAGGCCACCGCCGGCTCCAGCCGCGCGGCGCGATAGCCAGGGTACAAGGCACTCAGGCCGCCGCCAATTACAGCCAGGCCGAGCGCCACGGCCAGCAGGCTCAGCGGCAGCTCGACGGTGAGCAGCGGACGCAGCACGTTCAGTACGTAGCGCGCCCCATAGGCCAAGCCGATGCCGATCAGCGCGCCGCTGCTGGAAACGACGAGCGCCTCACTGATAGACAAACTGAGCAAGCTCAGGCGAGTCATGCCGAGCGCTTTTAGGATGCCTATCTCGCGCGTGCGCTCCAGCACCATCGTGTACATCGTCAGCAGGATGAACAGAAAACACACGACCAGCGCCAGGCCGCTGGAGGCGGTCATGTACATATTCACCTGCGCGAAGCTCTCATGCAGCAGCTTGCCGTACTCGGTCTTCAGCTCGACCCGCGCCT
>JAAYXS010000618.1 GCA_012515775.1 Phycisphaerae bacterium | reverse complement strand
TTCCATCAACTGGCGGAAGAACTGCGGCGGCGCTCGCTAGTGGTGTTAATCTCGGATTTGCTGGCGGATACGCAGGATGTGCTGGCCGGTCTGGAGCACATCTGTTACTCGGGGCACGAACTGGTCCTGCTGCACGTCATGGACGATGACGAATGGAACTTCCCGTTCGTCGAGAACACGCTGTTTGAGGGGCTGGAAGAGGAGCAGCGGCTGCTGGCGGACCCGCAGGCATTGCGGGCGAGCTATCTCGAGGCAGTGCGGGACTTCTGCGCGCGCGTGCGGGCGGTGTGCCTCAAACATCGCGCCGACTACGTTCCGGTGAATACGCGGCAGCCGTTGGACGCGGTGCTTAGCGGCTATCTCAGCGGGCGCAGCGTGCGTGCGGCGCACGGGAGGACCGGACGGTGAGTGCGGGCCTGGTGGTGGCCTTTGGCTTTCTCAACCCGGGGCTGCTATGGGGTCTGGGGCTGGCGGGCGTGCCGATACTGATTCACCTGCTCTCGCGGCGCTACGTGCGCCGCATTGAGTGGGGGGCGACGCAATTCCTGCTGATCGCGGAGCGCCAGACGCGGCGACGCGTGCGATTCGAACAATGGTTGCTGGTGGCCCTGCGGTGCCTGGCGCTGGCTTCGCTGGCGCTGCTGGTGGCGCGGCCTTTTGTGCGCCCGGGATTGATCGCGGCGCTGCTGGGCGGGCGCGGGCAAGTGGCGCGCATAGTCATCCTGGACGATTCGGCCAGCATGTCTTATCGCATCGGAGCGGCGGCCGAATTCGACCGGCTCAAGGATGCCACCGGACGGCTGTTGTCTTGGCTGCACCAGGAAGCGCCGCACGACCCGGTCACGGTTTGCCTGACTTCGGCCGGGGGGATTCCGATGGTGCAGGACGCGTTGCTGAGCGAAGCCGACCTGGCCGATCTGCGGGCGCGCATTGCGCGCCTGGAGCCGGTCGAAGTGCCGGCGCGGCCGGGGCGCGTCATTGCGGCGCTGGCGGGGCGGCAATTGTCCGTTGAGATTGCGGGGGCCGACTACTACGTGCTATCCGATTTTCAGCAGACGGATTGGCTGGCTGGCGGCGTGAACGGTCGATCGGTGTTCGCGCCGCTGAGAGCCGGCAACCAGGCAGAGGCTTCCACTAGCGCGGCGGGCGAACAGGCTTCGGGCCAGTTGACTAGCCCTCCGCCCGAGCGGCCAGTGCGAGCAGTATTGGTTGCTTCGGGCGTACAGCCGCGGAGCAACGTTGCCTTGATAGATGCGCGGCTTGAGCGGGCGCAGACGATCGCGGGTTTTCCGGCGGTCGTGCGGGTGGCAGTCGCCAATTACGCAATGCAGACGGTCTCGGACATCGTGCTGCAGGTTGAGATAGATGGAGCGCCGCTGCCCGCGACGCCGGTGGGAGCGATTGAAGCGGGGCAGCACAAGGACGTCTCGCTTGAAGTAACTTTTCCGGAGGCGGGTACGCACGTTCTGACGCTGACACTCGGTCCAGTAGACTCGTTTCGCGCTGATGACGTGCACCGCCAGACGGTGGAGGTCAAATCCGCGCTGGCCGTGCTGCTGGTGAATGGGTCGCCCGGGGCAGATGAATACCGCGACGAGACCTTCCTCCTGCGCAACGCATTGGCGCCGCCGGGGCCGCTCTCTTCGGGCATACAGGTGGACACAGTCGACCCCGAGCAGCTTCGCGCCACGGAGCTGGACCGTTACGACGTCGTGGTATTGTGCAACGTACCGCCGCCGGACGAGGTGGCCGCCAGCGCTTTGAGCACGTACGTCAAGGCCGGCGGCGGGTTGGCGATCTTTCTCGGCGGCGAGGTGGGCGATCCAGCGGAGTACAACCGCACGCTCTATGCCGGCCGGGCGGCCCTGCTGCCGGCGCCGCTGGAGAGTATCGTTTCGCCGCCCGGAGAAGGCGGAGGGGTGGGACTGCTGCGCACGGAGCCGCACGCCGTGACGGCTGCCTTTCCCGCGGGCAGTGATGTGCTCTCGGAGTATGTGCATTTCTGGCGCTATTACCGGTGCGCTGAAGTGGGGCCGCGCGAGGCAGAACAGGCAGAGGCGGCGGCGGTCGTACTGGCGCGTTACCCGGATCAAGAGGGCAGCCCGGCCATTCTCGAGCGGGCAGTCGGTCGCGGACGCGTGCTCTTGTTCACGTCCACCGCGGATCTGGAATGGAACGACTGGGCCCGCGCCCCGGATGGCAGTTTCGTCGTAACGATGCTCGAACTGGTGCATTACCTGGCGCGCCGCAGCGACCAGCCGGGGGCATTCGCCGCGGGCCGGCCGCTGTATGTCACGCTATCGCCGCAGATGTACGAGCCGGCCGCCATCTTTAAGTCACCGGCGTTTCCGAACGAGCCGCCGTTCGCAGCGTCCACTGTCGCCCCGCCCGACGCCGACGCGCCGCTGGTAGTGCCCGGACCGAATGCGACGCGACTGGGCACATACATTGTTGACTTGACCCCGCGCAGTGACTTCGGCCTGACGGCGCCAACAGTTCATCCGGTATGTGTGAACCTGGATCCGGCCGAATCCGACCTGAGCGTGGCCAGTCCCGCCGCACTCGATGCGGCACTGGCGGGGATCCCTCATGAGCTGGTCGCAACCGCCGACGAATTCCTACAGGGGGCAGAGCACACGCGCCAGGAGTTGTGGCCGGCCCTTCTCGTATTCACGGTGATTACACTGATGTCGGAGCAGTTTCTGGCGTGGTGGTTCGCGAAGCCGCGGACGGGCTCGGGGCTGGCCACACCCGTAGCGGCAATTTCCGGGCGACGGCGTCTGGCCGGTCGATTGCGACGCGGACGACAGGCGGCCGTTCGTGCGTTTCGAGGAAACAGGCCGTGAATTTGGCGCTCCTGGCGACTGCGACTGAAATTCAGCAGCGTGGCTGGGAGCTGGCGCGCTGCCCGCAGAGTTGGGGGCGGCTGGTCGGCGTTTGCCTGCTGGCGGCGATTTGCTATGCGGTCGTCTGGCTATACCGCCGGGAACGGA
>JAAYXS010000617.1 GCA_012515775.1 Phycisphaerae bacterium | reverse complement strand
GACGTGTGTGACCGGCTGATGGGCTACGACCGCCTGGATTGCAGCGACATCGAAGTCACCGCAGAGAATGGCGAAGTCACGCTGAGCGGAACAGTCGCAAGCCGCTGGGCCAAGCACGCCGCCGAAGACATCGCGGCGGACGTGCTGGGCGTCAAGGATGTTCACAATCGCTTGCGGGTGCAGTCTCCGGAGAACAGCAGATAGACACGCGGTGGTGTGCTCGAGAATCCGGATTGTCGGCTGCCCGTTGCGAACCGCGTAGAAAGCTATTTAGCACATCATCACTATGCAGTACAATTCGAGTGGCCGGCCTTCGCAGCCGCCGGGCTTGGCCGCTCGGAGAACCTGGTGAGCTTCCTCAACGTCTGGGCATTCTGGATCGCGGCGGCGGTCATTCCCGCCCTTCTGATCCTGTACTTCCTCAAGCTGCGGCGACGCGAAGAGTGGATCGCCTCGACACTGCTTTGGAAGCGGGCCGTGCAGGATTTGCAGGTCAACGCCCCGTTCCAGCGGCTGCGCAAGAATCTGCTGCTGTTCCTGCAACTGCTCGTGCTGGCGGCCGGCGTCTTCGCGCTGGCGCGGCCCATGGTTCGCTCCAGCTCAGCCGCTGAAGGGCGGCTGGTGATCATCATCGACCGCTCGGGTTCGATGAACGCCCGCGAAGGCGGCCAGACGCGCCTGGATGAAGCGAAGGAGCAGGCGATCCGGCTGGTCAAGACGCTCAACCGCCGCAGCCAGGGCTGGTTGTCGTTCCTGCAATTCGGCGGCGCGGCGGCAAAGACGCAGGCGATGCTGATCGCGTTCTCCGACCGGGCGGCCGTCTTGTCGCCATTCACGCCCAACACGGGCGATCTGATAGACATCATCGAGCGCATCGAACCGACCGACGGCCGGACCAATATCCGCGAGGCGCTGGATTTGGCCGAGGCCTATATGTCGCCTCCGACGCGCATTACGCCGGGCATGGAGGACGCGGGCAGCGGAACGCCGGTCAGCGCCGAAGCGGCCGCCAAGGTGGTGCTGATCTCTGACGGCGGCCTGGCGGACGTGAACGAGGCCGTCCTGCGGCAGGGCAATATCGAAATGATTTGCGTCGGAAAGACCAGCGACAACATCGGCATCACCGCCCTGCGCACGCAGCGAAACTACGAACGCCCGGACGTTCTGGAGGTCTTTCTGCAAGTGCAGAACTTCAGCGATCAGACGCAATCGACTGCGGTGGCGCTGAAGGTTGACGGCGTGCTGGCGGATGCACGCGTGCGGAACATCACGCTTGGACCGGCCAACCAGCGCGAGCCGGCTGAAGGCGGCAAAGGCGAAGCGGGCGCGGGCCAAAGTGACACGGGTGCGGACGAACTCAACAAGGCAGACCCTCGCCAGCGAGACGCCGGGGTCATGAGCGACATTCAGGACCTGAGCGTCGAGCTGACGCTGGAGCGCGCGGCGGTGCTGGAGGCGCGGCTGGCGCGCGACGACGCACTGCCGGCCGACAACTCCGCTTATGCCGTCGTGCCGCCGCCGCGGAGGCTGCGTGTGCTGGTGGTCACGGCCACCAACTTCTTTCTGGACAGCGTGCTGAGCGGCTTGCCGCTGCAGGAGCGGCGCTTTGTTACGCCGGCGCAGTATGAAGCGGGGCTCAAGAGCGAGTTCAGCCGCGACGGGCATTCCGCCTGGGACGTGGTGATTTTCGACAAGTGCAGCGTGAAGGAGCTGCCGTTCGGCAATTACCTGTTCATCGGGGCGGTCCCGGAGGTTGAGGGCATCGAACTCGGCGAGCAGTTGGAGGATTTGCATTCGCTGGTGTGGTGGGATGAAAGCCATCCGGTGCTGCGGCACGTGGGACTCGATTTTGTCTATGTCGGCAAAGATGCCGTACTGATGATGCCGGCCGAGGCCGAGGCGCTGATCGAGGGTCCGCGCGGGCCGGCGCTGGCGCGTTACGCGCGCGACGGCCGACATTACCTGATTCTGTCCTTCGCGGTCGAAAACAGCACCTGGTGGCAGAAGCCGAGTTTCCCGGTGTTTGCGTATAACGCCATTCGCTATTTGGGCGG
>JAAYXS010000087.1 GCA_012515775.1 Phycisphaerae bacterium | reverse complement strand
ATTCTCGACCGGACCCACGGTCGCTGCCGTCGCGGGCAAAAACGAAGCGCCGGCGGCAATGGCCTCGCCGACGAGAAGGGCATCAAGCCTCTCGCGCGACAGCGCCGCTCCCGTCGGCAAACCAAGCCGCGCCGTCTTTCCCGCGACTCCTAGCTCAATGGCCGACAGCCGCTGCGCGCCCGCGCGGCTGGTCAAATCCGCCAGGCCGCACTCGGCGAGCAGCTCAAGGGCGGCCGCGTTCAGGCAGCAGCCGCAGACTTTGGGCCGCGGAAAGCGATGCTTCTCCACGAGCAACACGCGCGCCCCCTGTCGTGCCAGGCGCAAGGCGGCCATCGCGCCGGCCGGGCCCGCCCCAATCACCACGGCGTCCCAAAGTTGCAGCGCAGCGGCCGCGGCATCCATCGCAGGCAAATCAGGCGAATCCAGACTCGGCGTGTGCAGCGTGGGGGTTTGCGGGCTCATGGCCGGTTCCACTCAAGCAGCCAGCGTGCGGGCCAATGCCGAACGACTTTGGCCTGCGTCAACTCGGCGGCCGCGGCGAGCGCCCTTATCTCGGCCATCGTATACGCCGCGCGAACGGAGCGCAGGCCGTCCGCGTGCGCCACGCGCGAGGTGGTCAATACTCGCGTTGCTACGAAAGCGACGAGCAACCCCCACAGGCAGCGCCGTAGATCGTTAATGAGCAAAAGGCGCCGCGTAGCCGGCGCAAGATTTCGAAATGCACAAATCGCCTCACCGTCTGACAAATGGTGGATGAAAAGCGAGGAGATGACGAAGTCGTACTCGCCGGAAATCGGCTCGCGCACCACGTCCTGCCTGAAGAACTGAACGTTCGCGCCTGCGGCGTCAGCCCGGGCTTGGGCCTGGTGGACCGCCCGCTCGCTGATGTCACATCCGGCGATTTGAAGATCGAAGCGCTCGCTCCGGGCCAGGCGCCACAGCCGCAGCGGGATGTCGCCGCCACCCGTTGCCACGTCCAGCAATCGCCACGTTCCGCGTGGGCGTGTGCGCATGATGGGGCGCAGGTGGCGCCAGAAAACCTGCGCGGTACCGGCGGCGAAATTGAGGCGCGACAAGCTGTTCAGGGCGTGGGCGTACTGTTCTGACTGGAGCGCGGGGTCGTCCATGTCCTCGGGCTCGCGGCGGCGCTGCCTCAATGCCATCGCAGGCTGCATGTTGAAAATGGGCGACCTTAGCACAAAATAAGGTATCTGAGTCGTGCCCGGTGACACAGCCGGACACGCCAAGGATAATAGCGTAGAGGCGGGGCGGCCGTCGCCGAATGGAAACCACTGGCATGGACGAGTTGGACATCGGACCGGGACTGGTCGGACAACGGGTGTACAACCCCGCGCGTCCGGAATGGGGAGCGGGCACCGTTCTGCGCGTCGAAACCACCCGCGGCGACGCCGGGCTGCAACACCGCGTTTCAGTGCAGTTTCTCGCCGGGCACAAGATGGTGCACATCCCGCCGGCCAAGCTGACGCGCGAGTTGGAGGGCCAGACGCGCGAAGCGGGCTGGTTGGATACCGTTGCCGGCAGCACGCCCGACGAACGCCTGGTGCGCATGCCGCCGGAGGTCACCGGGTTCCTGGGCACGGCGTCGCAACGGCTGGCGCTGGTGGCCGCGTTATACGAATACACGGATGAGCCGGGCTCGCTCATACATTGGGCTCGACGGCAGACGCGAATTGCCGATCCGCTGTCGCACTGGTCGCGCGACGAGCTCGTTCAGGCGTTCGCTAAGTTCTGCGGAGAGCGGGATGCGGAACTGCGCGTCACGGCAGGGCGGGTGAAGCAGGCCCAAGGCGCGGAAGGTCTCCAGGCCGCGCTGGATGCGCTGGCGCCGCACATACGTCAAGCGGTGAAAGCGGCGTTGCAGCGCCCGATTTGATTCGATTTGGCGATTTGGGCATTTGGCGATTCACGGTGGGGCAGATAGCCGCCGCCTTTTTTGCTCCCGCCGGCGCCGGCCCGCGCTTATACTGAGAACATGCGGTCGATTGCGATCATCAATCAGAAGGGCGGCGCGGGTAAGACGACCACCGCGGTGAACCTCTCGGATGCGCTGGCGCGCGAGGGGCGGCGGGTGCTGCTGGTTGATTTGGATCCGCAATCGCACGCCAGCCTGCACCTGGGCGTGCAGCTTGGCGAGGATGAGGCGGGCGTTTACGACGTCCTCGTCGGCGACGCTGCGGCCGCGGAAGCGATGCGGAGCGTGAACGAGCGATTGGCTTTGCTGCCGGCCGGAATCGATCTGGTTGGAGCGGAGCTGGAGCTGCGTCAGAGGCCGAACTGGCAGCGCGTGCTGCGGGATGTTCTGGCGCCGTATCGCGAGGCGTTTGATTTCTGCATCATCGACTGTCCGCCTTCGCTGGGACAGCTCACGCTGGCGGCGCTGGTTGCGGTGGAGGAAGTGATCATTCCGCTGCAGCCGCACTTTCTGGCCTTGCAGGGGCTGGGGCGCTTGCTGGAGACAGTCACGTTGGTGCGGCAGGACTTGAATCCGGCGTTGCGGGTGTCCGGCGTGGCGCTGTGCATGTTCGAGAAGGGCACCCGGCTGGCACAGGAGGTGCTCGAAGACATACAGCGCTTCCTGAGCGCGGCCGAACCCGGCACGGCCTGGTGCGGTGCGCGGGTCTTCGATACGCGCGTGCGGCGAAACATAAAGCTGGCCGAGTGCCCGAGCTATGGGCAGACGATTTTCGCCTATGCGTCCGGCAGCAACGGCGCCGAGGATTACCACGCGCTGGCCCTGGAGGTGCTAGGGCTGGCGAACGGGGCGCGCCACGAAATCAGCGGCGACGGGCAAGCAATTACCGAGAGCATTGCGGAAGGGGTGGCGGCCGCCGGGGCTCCGGGGCGTGTGGAGGAGCCTGACGCGGTGGTGGGGAGCACGTCAATCGTGGCGGGTCGTGCTAAGAGTGATGGAATATGAGCTCGAAGACCACGGCGCGCAAACTCTCGCGATGGCAGCATTGGTATCGCGGCGCGCTACCGGCCTACTGGGTCTACCTTCTGTGCATGACGCACTT
>JAAYXS010000616.1 GCA_012515775.1 Phycisphaerae bacterium | reverse complement strand
GCGATCGGCAGTACGAACCCCTCGTTATAGTCCGTGTGCTCGCCGATCAGGTTGACCCGCCCCGGTGCTCGTGCCACTGCCCGGCACGCGTATCCGAAGCGCGCCGCAAACGCGGCTCGCAATTCGTCACGCTGCATGCTGAGCCTCACACCGCATGCTGGGCTGACTCGCGCTCAGCTCGCTCGCGCAGCGCGGGCATCATACTCGTGATTTCCTGCGCATAACGGCTGTTGGGGTATTCGCGCACGATGCTTTCGCCCACGCTTATCGCACGCGGGAAATTGCGGTCGGTAACCGCCAGGCTGAACTCGACGCCCATCTGGAACAGCCGGGCCTTGAAGACGCCGCGGGCCGACTCCTTGAGGACTGCCACTTCGTCTACACCCAAGTATTTGTCCAGCTCAAGTAACAACTGGTGCGCCAGGTCGACGTTCTGGGCCCTGACCGCCTCGTCATAATCCTTGAGCAGTTTGCGCTTCACTTGCTGCCGCCGCAGCTCTACCTCGCGCGACAGCGCCTCGATCCGCGGCTCGTTGGGGAAGAGCGTCTTCAGCCGCGTTGTCTCGCTGCGCGCCTGGTCCCACTTGTGCTGCTCGCACAGCAGATCGAACCGCTTCAGGGCGGCCGCGATCTTCTCCTCAGTTGTGGCGCGTCGTGCCTGCTCGACCTCCTGGCGGAAACGGGCGGCTTCCTCGCGCAACCCCAGTTCCTGGTCCAGGTCGCAGATGAATTGCTCGGCGCCTTCCCAATCCTGACGCACAATGGCGCTTTTGATCGTGTCGTGCAGGTATTCGTAATCCTTCTCGCGGTACACCACGCGTTTTGCCCAATCCGACAGCGAACTGTTATCTGCGATTGTATGGGTGTAATCCGTCTGCCGCCGCAACAACTCGGTAATGTCCAGCAGCGCGCCGTATGTGCGGTGCGTGTCGCCCATCAGGCGATGCGCCAGGGTTAGCTGCGCGTACATCAGTATCGTTACCGCTAGCAGCATCAGCCCGGCGGCAACCAGGGCCAGGCCCCACAGGTGGTCATTCTGTGTCAGCTCGAACAAACCGAGCCCCATCGAAGTCAGGCATGCCAGCGTGCTGACGATAAGTGCAGTCTTGCCGAACAGGCGTACGCCCCGAAACGGCGGCGGAATGATGGCCATGTTTCACCTGATTGCGGATTTGGACGGCCTTCCGAGGTCAACCGCCCGAAATGACGCCTCCTTGCGCGCCGGTCACGAGAGCCGCGCATCCAGCTACGCCCAGCCGCCGCTCAGCCGGCCGTCCTCACTGCTTCCTCTAGCGGCTATACACCGCCGCACGCGAAGCGCGCAACGCTGCGGCTTCACTTAATTCGGCACTCGAGCGTCAGATGATTGAGCCCGAGTCGCTGTCGCTGTCCGTTTCGTCGGTGTCGTCGTCCGCGCTTTCCGAACCGCCGTACTCCTGCGGGAAGAACATCGGACGCATCCATGCTTTCACATACGATACGAACGCGTCGGATTGAAAACCGAACGACACGGCACCGAAGAACGCGTCGGCCAAACCGGTCGCCAGCCGAGCCATGAATTTCGGCTGTTGCGTCGTGCCGGTAGTGGTTGTGTCGGCCAGAGCGGTCGGCGTGGTTGCGCTCCGGTCGTCAATCTTGGGCAGGCGGCCAATCGCCCCGCTGCCGCCGCGCAGTTCCATAGATCTAGCTGCGGTCTTGCCGTTGTCGGCCCCGGATTTGCCCGATGTGGCGGACGTGCCGCTGGTGCTGCTGCCGCCGCTCTCGCCCAGAAGCTGATCACGCAGCGCCAGCAAGTCCTGGATAGTCATGCCGCCGGTTCCGGCAGGTCCGGTTCCGCCGCTGAGCCCGCCCAGCAAATCGCTGATTCCGCCTGCACCGCCGACCAGGTCGAGCAGGCCGCCGAGGTCTCCGAGCCCGCCCAGGCCGCCGGTCCCGACCGTGCCGGTCCCGGTCCCTGTCGCGGGGTTGGGTTCCAAGCCGTCACCGGTGCCGGCCAATTCGCCCTGCCGCGGGTTCGTAACCCGTGCCTCGATAAAGGCTTGATGCCGTTGCCGGGCAGCAGTCACCCAAGAAGCAGGGCCGTGCGCCGCGGCCTGCGCCAAGTTTTCGGTGGGTGTCTGCGTTTGCGGGTCAGTCGTCGTAGTAGTCGTCTGCCCGAGAGCCGCAACCGCCAGGAAGCAAACGAACGTGACAGCAAATGAGCGGATCATTAGGATACCTCTATCGCTCACGATAGCTTCAATCCACAACCGAACCTACGTATTATACCGTAATCGGCAATTGTCGGTGACGCAACAGCGGGCCGATTCGACAGAGAGCTACATGGCCGGCGTTATCCGAACCTCCAGTTTCACGGCAACGGTACTCGTATTAACGTTTGCCTCGCTTTTTATCGGGTGTGGAAGGGATCCGGAGCGCGCGGCTGCGGGCCGGACGCTCGCCGCCAATACTGTGATCGGATTTATCGGGCCTCCGGCCACTGACGCCATTTCCGCCGCTGTCTGCGGTGGCGCTCAACGCTTCGCGGCAGCTTACCCGAATGTCCACTGCCACACGGTTGTTCCGCCCGACGCCCAGCCGTCATCTCTATCTGCCGCCGGCGAAGAGGCCCTTGCGCAGAAACCAAACGCCATTTGCGTTTATCTCCCGAGCGCACGTGCTCCAAACGACCCAGACCACGCGCAGCTTATCGAACGCATCCGGCAGACGGGCATCGTGCTCGTAACGGTTGGGTCCCCCATCAACAACCCCGCCGTGCGCGGCCACGTCGAGGTCGCTCTGCCGCAGGCCGCCGAAATCCTGGCCCAGAACTTGCGGTCGGTGTTGCCGCCCGCCGTAAACGCTTTCGGCCATGTGCGGCAGGAACGCAGCTACGCGCTCTTTCACGCGGATGGGCGCGATCAATCCGCCTCCGATACTTACGCGCGCTTCCTGGCGACCGTGCGTGACAACCCAAACCTGGCCCGCCTGGCGGACGTCAATACCTGGGCGTCTGATCGCAGCGCACAGCGCCTGATCGCCGAGACACTGGAGCGGTTCAGCACCGCCGAGCTGATCGTCACCTTGGACCCGGAGCCATGGTTATCGCTTCAGCCTCGTTTGCGGCTGCCCCCGCGCAATCATTTCGCCACTTTAAGCGCCGCCCCCCGCCTCTGGCCGCGACTTGAGTCCGGCGAGGCGCTTGCTTTGGTTGGCCCGTTGGACGGGCAGATCGGGTACACCGCGATGGAAGTGGCCGCTCAACGGCTGATGCTCGTTCCGGATGCTCCCACACGTCGCTACATTCCTTGTGAGTTGGTCACGAAGGCCAACCTCGACGACTTCGCCCGGCGCTATGCCGCCGCCGCGAACCTGGACGTGCGCGACCTGCTGTCGTTCCGGCCACTGCCGTAACCCGAAACCCGCGATCCGCAATTCTCGTAGTGAACGGTGGTTGGCCTCCGCGGCTATAACATGTGCCCCAATGGTTGCTGCGTGTCTTGGTGACTCGTTGCCCCTCCGCTACAATTCCAAGCTCCTGTCCGATCGCGAGGTGCTGCATGGCATGGTCCTTGATGACGCTGCTGCTGATTCTGAGCTGGGGAATTTTCGCGTATTCCGCAATGCGGCGCGTGCGACTGATGATGGTCGCCCAGGCCCCCGACAACCGGTTTGACCATCTTGGCGAGCGGATCAAGTCGGTACTGGTTTACATGTTCGGCCAGAAGCGCATGCCACGCTATCCATTGGCGGGGTGGGCACATATCGCCGTGTTTTTCGGCTTCATGGTGCTACTGCTGAACTCCCTCATTCTCTGGGCACGTCCGTACTTTGGACCGCACTTCGCCTTTGGCTTGTTCGGACTGCATCAGCCATTGGGCGTGGCGTATGCGTTCTTGCGCGACATTTTCACGGTGTTGGTCATCATCGGCGTGCTGATCTTCTACTGGAATCGCCTGGTCGTTCGCCTGGGCCGCCTGACGCTAAACCTCGAAGGCGTCCTGATCCTGACCATCATCTTTGTGATGATGGTCGCGGACCTGGTCTACGAGGGCACGTACATCAACAAGTTCGAGGGCGGCCAATTCATGGCGGCTGTGCCGTTCGGCTCGCTGACCGGGCGAATTCTGTCACCGCTGGCCGAGAACGTGCAGACCGGGCTCATGCAGGCCGGGTTCTGGACGCACTCGATTCTCGTGCTGCTTTTCCTGAACCTGCTGCCCTACGGCAAACACTTCCACGTCATCACCGTGCTGCCGAACGTATTCTTCCGCCGGCTCGGACCCAGCGGCCGCGTGCCGCCGATCCAGGACATCGAGGGCCGGCTGGAGCGCGAGGAAACGCTCGGCGCCAAGCGCATCCAGGATTTCAGTTGGAAAGCCGCGCTGGACTTCTACACGTGCACCGAGTGCGGGCGGTGCAGCGACCAGTGCCCCGCCACGCGAACCGGCAAACTGCTGTCGCCCAAACATTTGTGCATCGCACTGCGCGATCACATGTACCTGCGCGAGGAGCAGTTGATCGGGCCGCGCTTTTCGCTGAAGCGCAAGCCGGAAGACCAATTAAAGACCGATTCCACAGAGCAGGGCGCGGTGGAAGTGGAAGCGCCCGGCAAGCCGCATGGTACGCGCGACCACCAACGTCTGCTGCACGATCCCGCCGCGCCGGCCGTGCTGCAAACCGAGCAGCTGACGCCGGCGTGGATTAATCCGGAGGTGCTGTGGGCGTGCACGACCTGCGGGGCGTGCGAGCAGGAATGCCCGGTCTTCATCACGTACATCGACAAGATCGTGGACTTGCGCCGCAACCTGGTCATGGAGCGCGGCGAGTTCCCCGAGCAGTTGCAGGCCACGTTCAAGGGGCTGGAGACGGTCGGCAACCCCTACAGCTTCTCGCCCGAGCAACGCGCGGAATGGGCCCAGGGGCTCAATATTCCTCTGCGGGCCGAAAAGCCCGACGCGGAATGGCTGTTCTGGGTCGGCTGCGCCCCCTCCTTCGACGACCGCTCGCGCAAGATTGCCCGCGCAACAGCGGAACTACTGCAGGAAGCCGGCGTTGATTTCGCCATCCTCGGCCCGGAGGAGCAGTGCAACGGCGACCCGGCCCGCCGCGCGGGGAACGAGTACCTCTTCCAGATGCTTGCACAAGCCAACATCGAGACGCTGAACCGCTACAACGTCAAGAAGATCGTCACGACTTGTCCCCACTGCTATCACACGCTGAAGAACGAATACCCTGATTTCGGCGGGCATTACGAAGTAACTCACCACGCCGAGCTGTTAGCCCAACTCATTCAGCAGGGCAAGCTGCGGCCGCGGTTCCCGCTGAAGGCGACAATTGCGTACCACGACGCGTGTTACCTCGGCCGGCACAACCAGATTTACGATGCGCCGCGCGAGATCATCAACCAGATTCCCGGCGCGTATGTGGCCGAAGCGCCGGAAAGCCGCGATCGCGGCATGTGCTGCGGAGCGGGCGGGGCGCAGATGTGGAAGGAAGAGGAGCACGGCGACGCGCGCGTCAACCACACGCGCGTCAAGCAACTGCTGCGCGTGATTCCCGGCGGTGGCACAAGTACAACGCCTGCGGGCACGAAGCCGACCATTGCGACCGCGTGCCCATTCTGCATGACTATGCTGACCGATGGCTGCCGCGATCAGGGGTTTGATGACGTGCAGCAGCTCGACGTGGCGGAAATCCTGCACCGCGCGGTAAAGGGGCCGAAGGAGACTCAGAACGCTGCCGAAGCGTCTGCGGCTCAGCCGGCGTGATGATTCGAAAAGTCAATCCTGGTCCGCCCCCGCGGCGAACCCTACATCAGGGCCGGCGTGTCAGCCGTCGGTCAACAAGAGCATGAACGCAACGATGTCGAACGATCGGATCTGTCGATTTCCGCATGCCCCCTTCTGCGCTCGCTGGGGTGTGTTAAGCTCTGCAATTGACAGCGCGGCCGACCTTGGGCTGCCGTCGGCCGCGCTAGTATGTTGAAGAGGTTCTTATGTGGTTCCGTAAGTGGATGATCCCTATGATGATGTCCGCCGCCAACCTGCCGTTCGCGTACGCTGATCAGACCCCATTAATTCCCCGCCAGACGCTGTTTGGAAATCCGCAGCGTGCTTCCGTGCAGATCAGCCCCAACGGTCAGTACCTGGCGTATTTGGCGCCGGTCGACGGCGTGCTGAACGTCTGGGTCGGCCCACTCGGCGACCCGGCCGCCGCCAGGCCGATTACTCAGGCCAAAGGCCGCGGCATCCGCATCTACTTCTGGGCATTCGACGGGCGGCACGTGCTGTACCTCCAGGACAAGGACGGAGACGAGAATTGGCGCGTGTACAGCGTCGACGTCGACCGCGGGGACATCCGCGATTTGACACCACTGGAGAACGTCCAGGCGCGAATCCAAAATCTCAGCCACCGCAAGCCGAACGAAATTCTGATCGCCCTGAACGATCGCAATCCCGAGCTTCACGATATCTACGGCCTGGATCTGACGACCGGCGAGCGGCAACTCGTACTGGAAAACGAGGGCTTTATGGCCTTCCACGCCGACGAGGACTACCAGATTCGCCTTGCCGAACGCACCACTCCCGACGGCGGACGCGAAATCTTCCAACGGCCCACTGACGGGACATGGCAGCCGTTTATCGAGCTTGCGCCCGAAGACGCCCTGAGCACGAACGTGGCCGGCTTCGACAAGACCGGGCACGTTTTGCGGCTCATCGACAGCCGCGGCCGGAACACGGCGGCCTTCACCGAAATCCGGCTCGACGACGGCAAACAAACGCTCATTGCAGAGGATCCGCGCGCCGACGTCAGCGGCGCTATGGCGCACCCCACCGAGTTTACGCTCGAGGCGGTGTCATTCACGTACGAGCGCGTACATTGGAAAGTCCTCGATCCGAAGATGGAACCTGATTTCGCCGCGCTGCGGGCCGTGGCCGACGGCGATTTCGAAATCACCAGCCGCACGCTCGACGACACAAAGTGGATCGTTGCATACGTGCTCGACAACGGCCCGGTGAAGTACTATCTCTACGAACGGCCGGCCCGCAAAGCTAAGTTCCTGTTCACGAATCGCCCGGAATTGGAGAAGCTGACTCTGGCTCGCATGCACCCGGTCATCATCAAGTCGCGCGATGGCCTGGACCTCGTCAGCTATGTGTCCCTGCCGCCCGAGTCTGATCCGGACAATGACGGCCGGCCCGACCGCCCGCTGCCGATGGTGCTGGACGTCCACGGCGGACCATGGGCGCGCGATGAGTGGGGCTATGACGCATACCACCAGTGGCTGGCGAACCGTGGATACGCCGTGCTGTCGGTCAACTTCCGCGGCTCCACCGGCTTCGGGAAGGAATTCACCAACGCCGGCGACCGCCAGTGGGCCGCCAAAATGCAGGACGACCTCGTTGATGCGGTGCAGTGGGCGATCCGGGAGCGCGTTGCCGACCCGCAGAAGGTCGCGATCCTCGGCGGCAGCTACGGCGGCTACGCGGTCCTGGTGGGCCTGACGTTCACGCCGGAGTTGTTTGCGTGCGGAGTGGATATCGTCGGGCCATCCAGCTTGGTAACGCTGCTCGAATCCATTCCGCCCTACTGGAAGCCGATTCTGGACCTGTTCGCGGCGCGCGTCGGCGATCCGCGAACCGAGGAGGGCCGCAAATTCCTGCTGGAACGCTCGCCCATAACGCGCGTCGACCAGATTCGGCGGCCGCTCCTCATCGGGCAGGGCGCCAACGATCCGCGCGTCAATCAGGCTGAGTCGGACCAGATCGTGGCCGCCATGCAGGAGAAAAACATCCCGGTCACTTACGTCCTGTTCGCCGATGAAGGGCACGGCTTCGCGCGGCCGGAGAACAACATGGCTTTCAACGCGGTCACCGAGGCGTTCCTGGCCCGGCAGCTCGGCGGACGTTTTGAGCCGATCGGCGATGACTTTCAGGGTTCGACCATCCAAGTGCCGGTCGGGGCGGACCAAGTGCCGGGTTTGGCCGAGGCGTTGAAACAGCAGTGATGCAAGGCGCACGGCGGGCGTAGTCGCGGGCCCCGTCCGTCGGTTACAATGGACGCGAGTCTTGCATGGAGCCACGCATGAAACGCACCCTTTGGGGGTTACCGGTTTTCCTCGCAGGCGCCGTAATGGTGCTGGCCGCTCAACAACCGCCCGCCACTCCGGCCGAGCCGGACGACGGGCTGGATGCCTTGCGCGCCAAAGATTTGCTAGGCGATGACGATCGCGCCGCGCTTCGCGCCTGGATCGGTGAACGCATTGCGATGGTGATCGGCGATGACGTCGCGGGCGCGCAGCAGGCCGTCGCTCAGTTGCGTCAGGGCGCACGCGGCGGACGCGGCTTCACGGATGCGTACGCTGCCGCGGCGATTGAGAGCATCGGCAGCGCGTACAAGAAGGCGGAGCTGGTGCCGGCGGCGCGGCTGCTCATCGTGCTGGGCGAGCTGAACGACCCGCGGACCTTTAATATCCTGCTGGGCGCGCTGCAGGATGAGCGTACCGGGGTCCGCGCGGCGGCGGCCGTCGGGCTGCGGAAGTTGCAGCCCAAGCTGGACCCGGGCGCGATGAACGAAATGCTGGCGGCCCTGCGCGCGGCGGGCGAAAAGGAGACCGCGCCACGGACCCTCGATTTGATATATCGCGCCATGAACCTGGCGGAGGCGCCCGGGCTGACGGAAAGACGCGCCAGTTCGACCGCGATCGTGGATTTGCTGCAGCAGCGCTTGAAGAACATCGAGAACGGTCGCATGCGCGCCGAAGGCGGCGATCTGGCGGCCTTGGAAGCGCTGGATCCGCAGCGCGGCAACTTGGACGACGCCACCCGGCGGCGATACATCGCCGAGTTGGGCCGGCTAATGCACTACTGCGTGTGCCGCTACGTCCGCGATGATCCCCTGTCGCGCGTCCGCGATCAGAGCAGCAGTCCCGACGTGGTGGAACTGCGCAACAACATCGAAGTCACCATTCGCGAGGCTGAGCGGCAACTGCAAAATCTGGTCGGTGCTCCCGAAGGCGCGAACATCGCCCAGAACATGACCCGCGCCAAAATCACGGAGATGGCCATCGCCATGAACAAGTGGTCGGAGAAACTTAAGGGCGTCGACCTCGACTTGCCGGAAGTGCAGCGCGCTCCAGGCGATGACCCCCCGGCCGGCGGGGAATCATAGAACGGTGCCCGGCCGCGCAAAGCCTCCTACGACCGGCGATAGTACTGGGCGTTGCGCTCGATAAAATCGCGCCATTTCTCAGGGACTTCGTCCTCGGGAAAAATGGCTTTGACGGGGCATTCGTCGACGCACAGGCCGCAATCGATGCACGTATCCGGGTCAATGTAAAGCTGCTCAGCGGCCTCGAAATCCGGCTCGTCTTTGCGCGGGTGAATGCAATCGACCGGGCATACCTCGACACAAGCTGTGTCCTTCACGCCGATACAAGGCTGCGTAATGTAGTGCGACACGCGCCAAGCTCCTGGCGTTGCACGCCCGAGCGGTCGTTGCAGCGCCGAAATACTTTACTTGAACTCGACCACTATGCCGTTCGCGGCGACACTGAGGATTATACCAAACGGCGAGTGCGTTGCCTGCGGCAGTGGCTTTATCAAGCAACGTTTCGCCCTCTCCGATGATTTTCGTCAGCAATATGCCCCCACCCAGCCGTGCCGCCGACGTCACGACCCAGAATGCGGCGCCGGTCGTCCCTGCTGCAAATAATGGTCTTCCGCCTCCAGAGCCATGGATACTCGCTTACGCAAAACCGCGCTCAGTGGGCGGCTGGCTGAGCTGGGAGCCCACTGGCTGCGCGGGCAGATCAGATCCCGCAGCCGGTTCTTCAACGCTGCCCAGCCGCGTGGCGGTGCGACTATGCCCCGCAGGGCCTCCATATCCGCGCCCAGCTCGCCCGCCGAGGCGTAGCGCCGCGCCTCATCGTGCGCCAGCGCGTTGCACAGCACTCCCTTCAGGAAGTAGTGAAATTCGTTCAGATTCGACGGTGCCCGCCCGCGCTTATCGATCGGACACACGCGCGAAACGTCAAGCTGCAACTGCCCATGCTCCAGCCGCGGCCGCCGCCCGGTCAGCAACTCGTGCGCAATCAAGCCCAGGCTGTATACATCCGAGCGCGGCGTCAATTGCTCCGTGAGACCCCGCGTTTGCTCCGGACTGGCATATTCGGGCGTGCCCACAAACCGTCCGCGCTCGTTGCGCAGCGCGTCAGCCTGAAGCTCGGCCAGCCGGGCAATTCCAAAATCCAGAACTTTCGGCTGCCCGGTCGTGTCCACCAGGATGTTGCTCGGCTTCAGATCCCGGTGAATCACGCCGTGCCAGTGCGCGTACTCGACCGCTTCGCAGACCCGGCAAAAAAGTCCCAGCCGAGCATCCACGTCCAACTTATGCGATTCGGCGTATCTGATGAGCGACTCACCCTCGATGTATTCCAATACGAAATACGGCTGGGGCCCGCTGGCGGTGCTGATTTCGCTGGCATGAGTGATCTGGGCGATGCCCGGGTGTCGCAACTGCCGCAGGATGTGAGCCTCAAACGCGAATCGCCAGCGGTCCTCGTACGAGACAAGGTCCGTGCGCAACACTTTGATCGCGAATTCCTTACGTAGCGTCGGGTGGACGGCCCGGTACACGACGCCCATCCCGCCCCGCCCCAGCAGTTGCACGACGCGGTACTGCCCCAGGGCGAACGGCAGCTCGGGCTCCGCTTCCGGCGGCTCCTGCTCCACCGCCAGGGCGATCTCCCCGTAAGTTGTCGTGCCCGGCATGCTGAGAGCTGTTTTCTGCGGCCGCTCCGGCTCAAACGCGCGCATCTGCTCGTAATGCGGTAGCAGCGAGAGTACTTCCTGCAAAAGCAGGTCGTTGCGGCCGCACTCGCGCTTTAGATAGGCCGGCCGTTGCGGCGAATCCAACTGCAAGGCCTGCTCGAGCAGCTCTTGCACGCGCAGATGAAACTCATCGGACATCTTCGGAGTTACCCGTCAGACGACGATTCAGCCACGCCAGCGCGTACCGGAAGTCCTTTTCAACGGTGCTAGCGCTTACGCCAAGACAGCGCGCTACCTCGGAATATTTCAGCCCGCCGAACCAGTGCAGCATCACCACGTCCTTGAGTCGCGCGCTCTCGGCCGCCAACGCATCCAGCGCGTCCGCCAGATCGAGCACGTCCACCGTCCGGTCCCGCCACTCGACGCTTATCCCCTCCAGCGGCACGCGCTGCCATGGCGTGTCATCGGCGGCCCCGGACTCCTCTGCCGGTTCCTCAGATGCGGTAGCGGACGCCAGCGGCACTCCGCCGCGTTTTCTGGCGTAGCGCTTCTTCAGATGATCGACGATAACTTGCCAGATTTTCCGGGTTGCAATCGCGCGAAAATGCTCTGAACTTTCCCACTCGATTCGCGAATGCTGAATCAGGTGCAAACACGCCTCGTCCACGACCTCCGTTGGGCGCAGCGTGAAACCCGGGCGCTGATTGCGAAAATAGCGACGCGCCACCTGCCGCAGTTCCTGGTAAACGAGCGGAACAAGCTCCTCAGTCGCGGCCCGTCGCTTTTTTTCAGGTGCCGGCATGGCGGTTTCCGGTTTCGGACTACTCGGACTACCAGAGTCGAGCCCAGACGGCCCCCAGCGCG
>JAAYXS010000615.1 GCA_012515775.1 Phycisphaerae bacterium | reverse complement strand
TGATAACGCACCCCAGTGATCCCAACAAGCTGGCCGTGTGGTTTCATGATGACACGGTGGAGTCAGGTAAATCGTATCGGTATCGCTTGCGGGTCAACCTGTGGAATCGCTACCTGGGCAAATTCGCGGCCCTCAAAGACCGCGAGCAGGGCAAGGCGCCCGTTCTCTTGGGTGATTGGTCGCTGCCCGGCGAACCGGTGATCGTGCCCCCTGCCGCTTACTTCTTTGTCACTTCCGCCCCGCCAGGAAAGGATACGGCCGGCGTGACGGTTTACAAGTGGCACAAGGGCGAACGCGTGTCCAGAATCTTCTATGTTGGAATAGGTGATCTAATTGGCCAGGTGCAGGAAGGCGAGACCGGCATCCTTGATCGCCAAACGCTGCAGCCGATGCGCGAGTCCGTTGATTTTTCCACGGGCGCGCTGGTGCTCGACTTGCGGCTTAACCAACCCGTCGTGCAGCGCACCATCAGCGACAAGGACAAGGGTGAGTTCTCGCTGCGCGACGCCGAATCGGCGGTGTTGGTATACCTGGATCCGGCCGATGGTCAGGTCAAGCAACGCGTGGAGCGTTTCGACCGTTATGATCCTACCCTCCGCGCGCTGCGCGAACTCGAGGAAGGGACCTAAAAGTAAAGAGCGTGGCGTTTGAGCCTGCGGCTGACGATTCTCGGCTCCGGCACTTCGCACGGCATTCCGATGATTGCGTGCGATTGCGCCGTCTGTACCTCCGCCGACCCGCATGACCGCCGCACCCGGGCCAGCGCACTATTCAGCTTTGAAGGGCGGCACCTGCTGGTGGACACCAGCCCGGAACTGCGGCTGCAATGCCTGGCCTGTGACGTGCGGCAGGTGGACGCGATCCTGTACACGCACGCCCATGCCGACCACGTCGCCGGGCTGGACGACGTGCGCCGCTTCAACTGGCTTCAGCGGCAGGCGTTGGACGTCTATGGCGCTCCGGCGACCTTGAAGCGCATTCACACGATGTTTCGTTATGCCTTCGAGAACGAGCCCGAATACCCCAGCGCCAAACCAGAGCTCAATTTGGTGCCGGTCAGCGGCTCGTTTGAGCTGTTTGGCCGGCAAGTGATTCCCATTCCGTATCAACATGGCCAGCAGACGGTGCTCGGTTTTCGCATCGGTGACATTGCATATTGTCCGGACTGCAGCTTCATACCAGACGAGTCCCGCGAGCTCCTGAAAGGCCTGGACGTGCTCGTCCTGGACGGCCTGCGCCGCCGGCCGCATCCGACGCATTTCAACCTGGACCAGGCCGTAGCTGAAGCCGCGCGCATCGGGGCGCGGCGCACCTACCTGACGCACATTGCCCACGAACTGCCGCACGCGGCGACGAATGCCGAGTTGCCGCCGGAGATCAGGCTCGCCTACGACGGCCTGGTTTGTACTGCGGACTGAGTTATGGCCATTTAACGGGCGGTTTCCGGCGGCAGTCGAAAGGTTCTGAACGACGCCGGCGATACCAAACTGTCCGATCGGGGCGCCAAAGGGCGGCCTGCTTCAGCCTGGGTTCACACGGTCCGATATGAGCAATAATGAGCCCGTGCACGCTTCGCGCGCCCCATCGTTCTATCTGGCCGATCTCCGCTGCAGCCGCCGGCCTGCTGTTTCTAATGACGGCCGGTTTGTGCCCTGCGGCCGAGCCGAGAGCCGACGCCGCAACGGTTCCGCTGCTTTTCCCCGACGATCAGCCACAAGGCGTGCCGGCCGGCGCGGTCGAGGTGGTTCGCCGCTTCGATTTCGACGAGCGCGGCTTAGGGAACTATGAGGACACGCCGTTGCATTGGGAGCGGCTCGAAGGCCCTGGCCTGCCGCGGTACTCCGGTGCGCGGCTAGACGATGAGTGCGGACATCTGGCGCCACCGTCCTTCCGCTTCGACGTTCAGGGCGGCAGCGTCGCTTACGAATACGCCGGGTCCGACCTGCTGCTAATACCCGGCGCCGAGCACTATCTCGTCGGCTACGTTCGCGCGGTCGGCCTGCGAGAAGCGCGGGCCTTCGTGCAAGTATCGCTGTTGGATGCGGCCGGCGGCGTGATACCCGGCAGCGACCGAATCAGCGACTTGCTGGCATCAACCCGGTGCGGCGGCGACGGCGACACCGGCGCCAGTCCCGACTCCGGCGCGGCCGCCGAGCCCTGGCAGCGGATCGAGGTGCACCTGCCGACGGATATCCCGGCCGCCGCCGCCGTGCGACTCACACTTTGGGTCTTGCAGGCGTATGCATGGCGCGAGACACCCGAAGGCGACCCGATCGTGCGACAAGACGTCGACGCTCGCGTGTGGTTTGACGACTTGACGCTCTATCGGTTGCCGCGCGTTCGGCTAAAACTTTCGACCGGCAGCACGCTTATCCGGCGCGAAGTCCCGGCGTCATTCGTCATCGAGGTTCGCAATCCGACCCCGGTGGCGCTCCAGTTCGACCTCTCGCTAAGCGATGCGTTTGGGCAAGTTTTGCACGAGCGGCGGGGCGCCATACCAGCAAACGCGAGCTCACCGCTGGAACATCCGGTTCCGCCGCTGGAGCCAGGCACGTACACCGCTCAACTCTTTCTGCGCGACGAGTCTGAGTCGTTCGGCAACAGAAGCCTGCGGTTTGCGGTGCTCGAGGAGTTGCCGCAGGCGAACCCGGGCGCCGCGGACTTTGGCATCGATCTGGGCGAGCTTGAGCCGGGCGACGCCGACGGACTTGTGCAGCTTGTTAGCGAACTGGGGTGCCGGGCGGCCAAGCTGGGGCTTACGTTACCTGACGACGACATATCGGATCCGAGCGTGGAAGCGGCGCGCGATCTCGTGCGCAGACTGCTGAGCCTGGACGTCCAACCGACAGGTGTCATTCTGCCGCCGCGACTCGGGCCTTCCGCCAGTTCGACCAGAATGGCGTTGATGACGCCCGACCGGTCCAGCCGGCTAGCGCCGCTGCTGCTTCCAATGGGGAATGCGGTGAGTTCCTGGCAGCTCGGCGCCGAGCGCACTGAAATCGATTACGGCTCTGCCTGGGATGCCGCGGCCTTGCACGAAGTGCGCCGCGACATCCAAACCTTTGTAACTTTTCCGCAGATCGTCGTGCCTAAATCCGTTTTCGGACTCGCCACGGACCAGGGCGCCCCTGGTACCGAACAGAGGCCGCGCCTGGAAACGCCCGACGTGGCTTCGATTTACGTCCCACCGCATGCACCGACTCGTAAGCTGCCGGCGCAGCTAGCGCAGTGGCAGTCGGCCGACGCTCCCTGGATCATGCTGGAAACCGACGACGCTTTACCCGTCGAAACTCGCATCGTCGAATGCACTCGCCGCCTGACGCTCGCGAAGGCCGCGGGCGCCGAACGCGTCTTCCTGCCGGCTCCTTTTGGTTGCGACCCTGCAATTGGCCGTTGGTGCCCAAACGAACTCTACGTTCCACTGCGCACGCTGTGCCGCTTTCTTGCGGGCAAACACGCCACGGCTGTGTTGCCGGCCACCGCCGAGGATACGCTGGCGATCCTCTTCATAGACGGGCAAGAGGCCGGCTGCGTCGTGGCGTGGAGCTGGTGCGACCAGGCCGGGCCGCCGCTGGCTATCTGCGGTTGTGAAGGAGCCGAGGTTTGGGATCTCTGGGGCAGGCGAAGGCCGGGCGGATCAGGCGACCAGATCCTCGTCCCCCTCGAGCCGGCGCCGGTCATAATAGCCCCGGTCAACGCCGCCGCAGTCGCCCTGCAGGCCAACCTGGCCATCGACCCCAACCTGATCGACACAGACGCACCAGACGTGCGCCCGGTCCTGCGTATGGCGAACCCGTTTGCCGCGGAGATGGCGGGCGTCCTGACGCTTAAAGTGCCGCCGTACTGGTGCGCCGCAGGGGCAGAGTTAGC
>JAAYXS010000086.1 GCA_012515775.1 Phycisphaerae bacterium | reverse complement strand
CTACATCCGGAGCTCTATCAGCGGTTCGGGGCGGAACTCTTTAACCTGCAGAACGCCAACGGGCCGGCGCACGCCTGGAATCAACCTGCCCTCGACGTGGTCATGGCGAAGGAATCCCCGAGCCTCATAGCTGAATTGGCCAGCGAGCGCGCCCTGGTCGCGGAACTGCGGGAGTGGGCCCGGCAGTTGGAGGAGGCGCGCGACTGGCACAACGAGCATCGCCAGATGGCGGAGAAAGCCTTGGCCGACGCCGAAGCCCAATTGCGCAGCGCGCACGCCACTTTGCAGGAGTTGCGCCAGTCGTGCGCCGCCTGGCGCCGGCAACTGCCGTATCGCCTCCTGCGGCGCGCTCGAATCCTCAGTGATTTGCAGGTGGACTGAAGCAACCGAGCAGGGCATGATCGACCCGCGCCAGCCAAATTACGCCAGCACGCCCGCCGCCGCAGACCGGCCGGCCTTTGACTACGCGCCCGCGGACCCGAACGCCCCGCCGCTGGTGTCCATCCTGACGCCCTTTTTCAACCCCGGCAGCATCTTTCACGAAACGGCCTGCTCCGTTTTCAGGCAGAGCCTGCAGCAGTTCGAGTGGATTATCGTCAATGACGCCACGCCGCACGAGGCCGCCCGCGCCCTGCTGAATGAGTACCGCGGGCGCGACCCGCGCATCCGCGTCATCGACCACGAGGTCAACAAAGGCTTGTCAGCGGCCCGCAATACGGGCGTTGCGGCGGCCCGCAGCCCGTACGTGTTCCTGCTGGACGACGACGACCTGCTCGAACCGACGGCGCTGGAGAAGATGTACTGGTTTCTTGAGACCCATCCCGAGTTTGCGGTAGTCAACGGTTGGGAGGTGGGCTTCGGCGCGTTGGAATACCTCTGGCCGCGCGGCTTCGATCGCGGTGCGGACATTCTCGAGGAGAACTGCACGACCGGGCGCGCGATGGTCCGCTGTGCGGCCCATAAGGCCATCGGCGGGCACGACGAGAGCATCCGCGGCGGGATGGAGGATTGGGAGTATTGGCTGCGCATGGCGGATCACGGGATGTGGGGCTACACCATCCCCGAATACCTCGACTGGTACCGCCGGCGCGAAAACCATACCGCACGCTGGGAAAACCTCGACGGCGCCGGCCGCCAGAAAGCCTTCTGCGCGTGGCTGCGAAGCAAGTACCCGCGCCTGTATAACGGCCGCTTTCCGCGAATCCAGCCCCGTGCGCATACGGCCTTCGAGAGTCTGCGGCCGTTCAAGCCGGGAATAAACCGCCTGGCGAAGAAGAGCCCGCGTCTGCTGATGATCATCCCGCGGATGGACCTGGGCGGCGCGGAGCGACTGTGCCTGATCTTCCTTCAGACGCTGCGGGCCGCCGGTTGGGAAGTCACGCTGGTCGCCACACAGCCGGGCGAGCACGCTTGGGCGCCGCAGTTCGCACGCTACACACCCGACGTTTTTCTGCTGGATCGGTTCCTGCGACTGCCGGACTATCCGGCCGCCATCGCCACGCTGATAGACTCGCGCCAGCCGGACGTGGTTATGGTCAGCGGCACCGAGCTGGGTTATCAACTGCTGCCCTATTTGCGCGCTCATTGCCCCGGACCGGCCTATGTCGATTACTGCCATTCTGAGCTCGCGGAGTGGAAGAACGGCGGATACGGGCGGTGCGCAGCGGCGTTTCAGCCGACTCTGGATCTGAATCTCGTAACTTCCGAGCACCTGAAGAACTGGCTGGTGGGGCGCGGCGCGGACCCAAGCCGAATAGAGGTCCTCTACGCGAACGTCGACACTGAGTTCTGGCGGCCGTGCCCTGAAACGCGGCAAGCCGTGCGGGCGGAGCTGAACCTGCCCGCCGAGCGCCCGGTGGTGACCTTCGTCGGCCGACTGGACGCCGAGAAGCAGCCGCGCGTCCTGCTGGGCACCCTGAGACGGCTGGCGAAAGAGGGCGTGGATTTCACCGCGCTGCTGGTGGGCGACGGCCCGGAGCGCGCCGCCGTGGAGCAGGCGATCGCCGAGCATCGGCTTGCGGAGCGCGTGCGGCTGCTGGGCGCTCAGCCGGCCGAGCGCATTCGCGATCTGCTATGCGCGTCGGACGTGTTCTTTCTGCCGTCGCTGTGGGAGGGCATCGCGCTGACGGTCTACGAAGCGATGGCCTGCGGTGTGGCCGTGCTCGGCGCGGACGTCGGCGGCCAGCGCGAACTAGTAACACCGGAATGCGGCCTTCTCCTGCCGCGCAGCAGCTCCGAGGCGGAGGCCGAGAGTTACGCGCGCGTGCTAGCTGATTGGCTGCGCCAGCCACATCGGCTGAAGGCGATGGGCCGCGCCTCCCGCGCGCGGGTCGAAGAGCACTTCCGGTTGGACCAGATGCGCGCCCGGCTGCTGACACTGCTGGGAGAGGCGATCGAACAGCGCCGCGCGGCGCCGCGGCCGGTGATACCGCCGGGCATGTCGGAGGAATGGGCGGCCGAAGTCATCGAATTGCACCGCATGACGGCAGTGGCGGACCAGTACTACCTCCAGCTCTGCGGTCGCGAAACAAATGCTGCGTCAGGCGGGGCCGGTGCGGGCCAAGCGGATG
>JAAYXS010000614.1 GCA_012515775.1 Phycisphaerae bacterium | reverse complement strand
GTACCGTGAATATGGACTTCTTCATTTCGCCCGCGTAGCGCGTCCCGCCAATGAGCACCAGCTTGCGGGAGAAGCTGATCACCACGAACGTTTCGGAATTTATCCGGTCGCGCTGCGGGTCAGCCAGGCAGTTGGGGGCACAGACGACCGTAAAATCGGGCTTGAAGTCGGCCGTGGCATCCCGCGGCGGTCGAATGAAGAGCTGCCGCGCGAACAAGCTGTGCCACGCCAGCTCAGTGATCACGCGCACGTTCAAGCGATACGCCGGCTGAGCCCCGGCGTAGAGGTCTTGAACAAATACGTCCTCATAGCACAGATGGTGGTAAACCTTGTCCCGTAGACTGGCGAATCCCTCGGGCGGAATTGGGATGTTTACCTTGCCCCAGTTCACCTGCGACTCGGTTTCGGGCTCTTTGACCACGAATTTATCACGCGGCGAGCGGCCGGTGCGCATGCCGGTCAGTGCCACGAGCGCCCCATTGTCGGCCAGCGTGGCCTCGCGCCGCCGCAAAGCCTCGACGACCAGCGTGGCCGGCGGGAGGTTCCAAAAAGCAGTTGCCTGATGAGCGAGCCCGATGGTGTCTAAACCGTAGCGGCTCGCATGGACCTTCTCACGACTCATCGGAGTTCTCCGGGTCCACGTGATCTGATGTCAACGTTAGGAGGACATCACTCCTCGCTGCACATTTGGAGCGGATCATCGGCACGCCCTGGCGGACGCCACTGGCGATGTTGGATCATAGCGCCTGCCGGTCGCGTTCCGGCTAAGCGCCGTGGGCTCTTACCTGGCGAGCTGACCAGCCATCCGCCGCTAGAATCGAATGTAATTTTTTACCAAAAGGGACAGTCTTCGAATGGGCGCACGCGCGCGGGCGGATGAGCAATGGTGGCAGATACGGCGGCGACGCAAACCAGATTCAGGCCGCACTTTTGCGGCGCCGCGGACAATGTGCATGACAAAACTGTTGACAGCACTCTTGCTTGGGCTCTTGCTTTTTGCGGCCGGCTGTATCCCGCTGATTCCGAGAAAGCAGTTCCTATCGCTCGCCAATGACGTCGCGTTCGCGCCGGAATTGACGTGCGAACAGCTTAAAGTTGATTTCGGTGTGCCCGATTTGCCCACGGTGAAAGATCCGGCGGAACTGGGGATACCGTTCGAGAGAGCCTTCGTCAAAACTGCTGACGGTCAGACGCTGCAAGTCTGGTACATCCCCGCGCAGCCGGAACGCGGCCTCGTTCTGCTGGCCTACGGCGCGGTGGGCGAGCTGCCCTGCTACTTGCTGCTGACCAAACACCTGCACGCGGACGGCTGGTCGATGGTCATGTACGACTTCCAGGGATTCGGCGGCAGCACGGGCCGCCCATCGTTCAACACGCTGGTTACCGATCACAATGCAGTGCTCGATTGGACGCTGGCACGAACCGGCCGCGATAAAGTGACGCTGATGGGAATTTCAGTCGGGACGTTGCCGACGGTAGCGCAAGCCGCGGCCCGGCCGGAGGCAGTCAACGCGGTCGTGCTGGACGGGCTGCTCGTTCTGCGGCTGCAAGTGCGGCGGGCGTGGTTGCTCATCGGCGGGTGGGTCGAGCACTACATGAAGGTGTTCGATCCGCGGCTGCGAATCGAGGAGCAGCTTGCGCGCGTGCATCAGCCGATTTTTGCCGTGGTTTACGGGCGCGATGAGCACGCCAAACCCTGGCAAATCCGGAAGATCCTGTCGCGGGCGCCGGGTGAAGTGACGATCGTTGAGTTTCCGAACCTGATGCACGCTCGTGGCCCGTACCTGGCTACGGACGAGTACTTTGCCCGGCTGCAGG
>JAAYXS010000613.1 GCA_012515775.1 Phycisphaerae bacterium | reverse complement strand
GTCGGACGGGTGCGACGGGTCCTGCTTCCAATAAATGTCGTTGTAGTCCATGGCCCGGACCATCAGGGCGTTGAGCATGGCGGCCGCGACCGGGTTCATCTTGTCGCCGGAACCGATCACGGTGCACGGCCCGGGCTGCTGCAGGCCGCGGTAGTGCTCGAGGAAGATCTTGCAATCATGGACCTGCGCCCCGCCCAGCGCGCAGCCCAGCGTGTCGTACAAAAACCGCTTGGCGGCATCAATGGCGGCGGGGTTCAGGTGCTCGTAACGAACTTCAGCGGCCCAACGGGCGATTTTCTCAGTAATCGTCGGCATAGGTTAGCTCCCGTTCCTTCGTGTGGTCGGGACCGCGGACCCGACCGGTTCCTTCCCAGACAAGCACGCCGTGTGCCGTAAGCAGCGGGCAGGGGCGCGCGACCCTACGATCAAGCACTATGGTAAGACGCAACCCGGCAACGGCGGAAGGGCCGCATCGGCCCTCGCAGCCCTCGCACACCGGCCCGCGCCTCGGCTTGGTTTGCCTCTCCGCCGGGCCGCAGGTGCGCTACCGCACGGTTACGCGTACGCGTTACCTGGCCCTGGCGCCGAGTCAGCGGCGGCGCACCCTGCATGAGCTGTATTCAGAGAACATCCGCCGGCTCTACGGCGCGCTCGAATTTTGCTCGGCTCGGGACATCCATCTTTACCGCGTAACGTCTGACCTGTTCCCTATGGACTTCGCCCTGAGCGAACGCGTGTTGGACGAGCTCGCGCCGCAATTGAGCGGCTTTGCGCGACGGGCACAGGCGCTGGATGTTCGCGTCGTCGCGCATCCCGACCAGTTCGTCGTGCTCAACTCGCTCTCGCGCCGCGTCGCCCGCCAGAGCGCCGCAATCTTCACGCGCCACGCGCGCGTGTTCGACCGGCTCGGGCTGCCGCGCAGTCCCTGGGCGGCGCTCATCCTTCACGGCGGAAAAAGCGGGCGGGCGGAGGCGATGCTCGCGGCCATCGCGGCCCTTCCAGAAGCCGCGCGCTCGCGGCTGGTGCTCGAGAATGACGAGTCGGCCTACGGGGCATCGGAAATCCTCGCGATCTGCAGAGCGGCCGGCGTGCCGATGGTGTTCGACGCGCACCACCATCTGGTGCAGGCCGGCTTACGCGACTACACGGACCCGAGCTACGCCGAGTTTGTGGCGGCGGCCCGCGAAACCTGGCCCCGCCCGGAGTGGCAGATCGTGCACCTGTCGAACGGCGCAACCGGCGTTCGCGATCCGCGCCATAGTGATTACATCCGCCGCGTGCCGCCGGCTTATCAGGACGTGCCGTGGATCGAGGTTGAGGCGCGCGGCAAGGAACTGGCGATCGCGCGGCTGCGGCGCGTGTGGCCTGCAGCGCGGTAGGCTAGGGTGATAAAGTGATAAAGTGATAGGGTGATAAAGGGGGCCCGCGGATCGCCCTTTATCACGCTATCACTCTATTACCTTATCACGTGGTCGCGGGTTCAACGGCTCCCGGCTCTGCGGGTTCACTGCGGCCTTCATCGCTCGGCTGGGTTGTCGCAGACGTTCCCAATTCAAACCTTGCCAGGGCCCAATCGACGTGGTCGGCGCGCTGGCCGTCTGCGGTCGGGTCGGCACGCAGCACCAGTCGCGCGGCTCCGGCCACGGGAATGTCGATCTCGACCGGCTGATCCTGCCATTTCAACACACCGCTTGTGAAGACGCGTTTTCCGTCAACTTCCACGTGGATTGTTGCACTACCCGGTCCGCCGGTGCCGTGGTCTATGCCGGCCAGGGCGTGAAAGCTGGTCGCGTTTGGCGGCACGGCGTATTCGATCCGCGAGGGCGCGTGCGTGCCCAGACCGCGCAAATAGATCGTGCCACCAAGCTCCAGCGGACCGCCTGCGACCGCCCGGTCCAGCGCCAGCGAACGCCACGCCTGCTGCGCGCGTACCGGCTCTATTTCGCTCAAATACACCACATCAGTCGCGGCAGCCGCTCCCGGCGCTCTATTCGCTAACACCGCGATCGAAGTCGCGCCGCCCGCCGCAATCACCACTGCCGCCAGCGTGGCGCGCCGGAACCAGACGATCAGCGGCTGCGACGCCGGCAGCGACGGCTCGTCTCCAATTCCCTTCGGCACTAAGGCCGGTTCGCCCGGCGGCAACGACGGTTCGTGTACCGCCTGCGGCCGCGCTAGCGCCACCAGGATGAGGCCGAAAACCAGCAGGCTCGCCGTGGCGATCTGCGGGGCGAGCCCGCCAGGTGGCAGAACGAAAGTCAAATTCATCAACAGCAGTGCCGAAAGCAGGAAGTAAGCCCGCTCTCTCCATTGGCCCGACACGGCCCACAGTGCCAGGAAGGCCAGCGCGGGAAACGCGTAACGCTCGTGCATTTCGGTCGGGAACAGGAAGAACGCCAGGCCGAGCAGTGCGGCTGCAGCGT
>JAAYXS010000612.1 GCA_012515775.1 Phycisphaerae bacterium | reverse complement strand
GCGTTCGCGCGCGCGGCCAACGTCACCACGCCCATGGCCGGCGACTCGGCCACCGAGGACTCGCGCATCACGACCTTCGCCGACGTGGCCGACATGACCGCCTCGGATGAAGCGGTCGAGACGGCCGTCAACGAGCTGGCGGTCGAAGTCACGCGCACGCTGCAGGCCTATCGGGCCAGCGAGCCCGAGGCGGTGGTTCACGAAATTCTCGTCGCCGGCGGCACGGGGGTGGAGCCGCACCTGCTGACCGCGCTGGGCAAGCGCATCGGGGTGCGGGCCACGCTGTTCGACCCGACCGAAGCGCTGCGCGTCTCGGCCGACGAAGCCGCCAAGCTGCGTTCGTTCTCGGCGGCTTTGGGACTGGCGTGGGGCCTGAGCGAGGCGGGCGCGTTTGAGCTGGATTTCCTGAACCCCAAGAAGCCGGTCCCGCCGCGGGCGGCCCTGAAGCGCCGCCTGCGCATCGGGGGCATAGCGGTGGCAGCGGTTGTAGTCGCGGCATTGAGCATCGACCTGACGCTTTATTTCCGCGCTCATAATGACTATAAGCGTCAGCGAGCGGCGGCGGACAAGTTGCGCAAGGAGTTGGCGACCTACATCGAAATCAAGCATAAGGTGGAGGAGGTGAACGAGTGGTGCGTGGGCGCCATTTGGCCCGAGCACCTGCTCCAGTTCACCGAGAACGCGGTCAGCCCTGGTAAAGAGATGCTGGTCCAGCAACTCGAGCTTAACTCCTCCAAAGCGCTGGCCAGTATGAACAAAATACAGGCCACACGCTGGGAGGTGGCGACCGAATTTGCCAACAAACTGGATGAGGTGACCGGAGCTGAGGGCCAGCGGCTCTACAAGGCGACCCAGGACACCTGGCGTACGCAGAACCTGCGCGACAGCAAGTTCAAAGGCACGACCAATATCAATCTCGAGCTGCTGGAACTCAAGAAGCAGCGCGAAATGCAGGAGAAACGGGCCAAGGAACGGCGGAAGGAACTGCCTTAGCGCCGGCGAACTGGCGGAGAACGCATGAACCCACGCGAGAAAAAGCTGGCGATTGCGATGGGCGTCCTGCTGGCGGCGGCCGGCCTCTGGGCCGTCGTGAAGTACGGCGTCGTCAAGCGCTGGCAGACGCTACAGGCCAACATCGCCAAAACCCAATCCGATGCCGAGCGGTACCGCAAGAATCTGGAAGTGGCCCACGCCGCCGAGGCCGACTGGTCCGCCTTGCGGCCGTTGTCGCACAATGTCGACCGGGCGCAGAACAAGTTCCTGCAGAATCTGCACCAATTGCTCGACAAGAACGGGCTGGCGGAAGACTGCACGGTTACGCCGCAGGCGCCGCGCGAGCTGGCGAAGACCAAGGGAATGACCGAGGTGCGGGCGACGATCGCCGCGCGCGGCACTCTGCAACAGATCGTCAATTTCCTGTGCGACTTCCACGAGCGCGACTACCTGGCGCGCCTCGATCGCATCAAGATCGCCGCCGAACAGAAGCCCGCCAGCGCCACGCGCAGCCCCGCTCCCAGCACTCCCGCCAAATCCTCGCGCCGTCGCGGTTCGCGCAGCACCGCCGCCGCCACCCGCGAAGGACCCGGCTATGGCGCCGAGGGCCCCACGTTGAATGTGACTATCGAGGCCTCGGCCCTCGTGCTCGGTGAACTTAAGATCGGTAATACCGTTGTGGCGCAGCCCACGGCCGAGGCCGGCGAGGACGCCGAGCCGGTCGAGCGCTTGCCGCGAGCGCGGGATGAGTACGCGCGAATCTGGGAATCCAACATTTTCAAGTTATGGCAGGAGCCGCCCCCGCCGCCGCCGCGCGAAGTCGCCACGGCCGAGGCGCCCGCGCCCCAGTCTGAACCCGAACCGCAATACGAGCCGCCCCCTCCGTCCCGCCCGAACAAGCGTATTGGCGCGACGATCTCGATGTCCGGAAAATTGGCGGTTCTAATCCTGGACTGCGACGACCCGGGCAGGCCCTCTGAGAAAGTTGAGATCAATCAGCCCGTGGATGACGGCACACTGGTGCTCGTGATACCCGGCGGCAACGGTGGCATGGTAGTCCAGGTGCCCGAGCGGCGCGGAGTCAAGTACTACTTCTACCCGTTTGGCCACGACGAGACGGGCAGGCAGTACACTTTCGCCGATCGCCGCGAAATCGATCCGCGCCAGGATGCCCAAATTCAGGCCGAGCTGAACAAGGTCCTGCGTGGCTGATACGAACGAAGGGCATGAAACGCGCGCCGGCTGCGCCCGGCCGCGGGCCGGCTCGCTTGCGACGCAGGCCGGGCCGGCGGGTATAACAGATGACGCAAACGGCGGGCGCGGCCGCTGTTGCGCGAAAATTGGTGTACAAGGATCCGCCTTGGGTCCCATAAGAGAGAGGTTAAAGCATGACGCGGCAGAACTTTCGGCGCGGTCTCATCCGCCTCGTTCTGAGCGCCTTGGTCACTGTGCTGGCGGTGGATTTGGTCCTCGCCCAAGCCGGCCCCAGCAAGCCGGCGCGCAGCGGAAGACGCGGCTCCGCCAAACCACCGGCCAGTCAACCGCTGGACCCGGAAGCCCAGGAAAAACTGCGCAAGCTCATGGAGATGAGTCCGCAGCACGCCGTTCCGCCGCCGCCCGGCGAGGCGCCAGATCAAATGGCGCCCGAAGCCCAGGCCGCGCCGTCGAAAAAGCGGCCGGAGCGAAAGCCTGCCGCTTCGCCGGGTCTGGACGAACTGAATCGCCGCGCACGGGCCTCTACGCAGAAGGCCAGCGCCCCCGCCACCCCCGTGAGCGAAACGCCGGCCGATGACGAGGAAGACGACTTCTTCGGACCGCCGTATCCGCCCGCCACTCCGACCATCGACAAGCCGCGCGGCGCGCTCAAGACGGAGAAGGAGAAGGAGAGGGTTGCCGATGCTCCCGCCGCTCGCACGAGCACCGCGACGGACGACATGGAGTGGTTCAATTTTGAGCAGGTGCCGTGGGAGGACGTTATCCGCATCTTCGCGGAGCGCCTTGGCAAGCCGTTACTCGGCTTTAACGACTTGGTCATCGGCGGCGAGCTGACGTACACCACCGACCGCAAGTTCACGAAAGAGGAAGCGATCGACGAATTGAACCTGCTGATGCACTTGCAGGGCTATCGGTTCGTGGAGACCGAGCATCACATTGAGGTCGTGCCGCTCAGTGAGATGGGGCAGAAAGTGCCCGTCAGCAAGACCTACCCCTCGCGCAGCGCGTTCGAGGAAGCGGATCCGCCGCGCATGGATTACGTGATCGTCTATTTGCAGATCAAGGACGTGCCCGCCCGCAAGGTGCAGTACGCGTTCGAGACGATGTTCTCGGATGATTTCAACATCTTCACGCTGGAGGACAGCAACCAGCTCAAGCTCACCGGCGCTGCCCAGGACGTCCACAAGTTCCTGGATCTGATGGACCGCATCGACATCGACGAGAATGACCCGCGCCAGATGCGGATTTTCCAGATCCAAACCAACGCCCGTGACATCGAACGCATGGTGCGCGAGATCCTGGACCTCGCCGGCGGCGGGACGGCCCCCAAGGGCATGGCAGCGCTCGAGCAGATGCGCCGCGGCGCCCGAGGACGCGTCGCCACCCCTGTGCCCGCGCCCACGCCTTCGCCGAGCAGCGTGGATACCGAAGTCCGCATGAGCGCCGACGATCGCACCAACACGCTGATCGTGCGCGCCACCCCGGACAAGCTGGAACGCATCGCCGGCCTGATCGAACAGATCGACAAACGCCCCGAACTGGAGTTCTACACCCAGGTCACCGAGATCAAATACGCCAACGCCACCGAAGTCGCCGAGTTGCTCAACAAAATCCTCTCACTCGAGCAACACCAGCCTCAGCAACCCGACTGGCAGCGGCTGCGACAGTTGCAAATGCAGCAGCAGCAAGCGCGTGGCCGGCGCGGCCGCGCCCCTACGCAGCGGGCGGCGCCGGTTGTCGCCACGGGCGCGGTCAGTCCCGAAGACCTGCTCGGCGAAGGGCTCTTCGAGCGCGTCAAGAAGACCATCCGCATCGCGGCCGACGAGCGCAGCAACTCACTCATCGTCTATGCCAACAAGGACGGTCATGAGCGCGTGCTTAACTTGCTGAAGGAGATTGATCGCGCCCTGCCCACCAATCTCCAGACCATCCAGGTCGAACACGCCCAGGCCGCGCAGATCTATCCCACGGTCAATCAGATCGTGCAGAACCTGCCGGCGGCGGGCGCCGGCCGAAAGACGCCCAGCATCGTGCTGGATGAAGCCAAGAACCAGTTCTACGTGCTGGCCGAGCGCGACCAACTGCAACAGATTCAGGAAGTGGTCCAAAAGCTGGACGTGCCCGGACCCGAGAGCGTCCGGCACATGGTCAGTCTGACGAATATCGCCCCCAGCCGTGTGGCACAGCTTATTGAGCCCATTCTGACCAGCGGCTCAGCCGGCTCCAGTAAGTCGAGCGCTCCGAGCATACCGCCAGCGCTGCGCCGGCTGCGCGGCATGCGCCGGATGCAGGCCGGCCCCACTCCCGCTCCGACCCCCCAGGCCACGCAGGCAGACAACGTCGAAATCCTTGCACTCGACGAGGCCATGTTGCTGATCGTGGTATGCCCCGAGGAACTGTGGGCCAAAGTTGAGGACACGATCTACCTCTGGGACGAGGGCGCCGTGGCCAACACGCCGCGCTTGGAAACCATCCCAGTAAACGAAGGCGACCCGCAGAGCATCGCCGCCACGCTCAACAACCTCTATCGCGGCAACTACACGCACCCGGTGCTCGGGCAATCGCAGGTCATCATGCAGCCCGAGGGCCGCGACATCCTGGTCTATGCGATCCAGCCCGCAATTGACGAAATAACGACGCTGATCGCAGCGCTCGATCACGAAGATTCCACCAAGTACGAGATCTTCCCCTTGGCCAACGCGGACGCCGCAACTGTCGCACAGCAGGCCCAGGCTTTGTTCGGCGGCGGCGGCGCCACTGTCGTAACCGGGCCGCGAAGCAGATTCGCCCCCGCGCCCGCGACCGGCGGCGGCACCAGCGGCCTGCTGATCCAGGCTGAGCCGACGACGAACTCGCTCATCATGCAGGGCGAACCGGTGACCCTGGCCAAAGTCAAGCAATTTGCCCTCGAGGCGGACCAGCGGGCTGCGGACCTCTCGCCCATCCAGAAGATCTTCGCCATGCAGCGCGCCCGGGCGGCCGAAGTCGCCCAGGCCGTGCAGAACGCCTACGGCGGACAGCGGCAGCGGTTGGGCGGCACGATGTCCCCTACTCAAGTGCGTGCATTCGCCACCGGGGCCCAGGTCGTTGTCGAAGCTCCCAAGGAAAAAATGGAGGACATCGCCGGCTTCATCGCGCAGCTCGACAGCGTTAAGCCCAACGAAATCCAGATCAAGGCCCACAAGCTGCCGGGCGTCGACGTGAATCAGATGGCCCAGAACCTCTCCGCCACCGCGCGGACTATCCAGCGCCCCGATGGCCTGACGGCGGTGTTCATTCCCGACGCCGCTAGCGAGACCCTGGTCGTCAGCGCGCCCGGCGACATGATGACCCAGGTTGATGGGTGGGTCGCCACCTTCGGAACGACCGCCGACATCATGCCGGTCACAATTGAAGTCCAGAACGCGGATCCCAACCAGGTCGCCCAGGCCATTCGGGACATGTACGGCCGCGGCGGGAGAAATCCGCAGCAGGATGTCCAGGTGAACGTGACCAACGGCATGCTGGTGGTCAAGACCGGCCCGGATCGGCTGAAACAGGTCAGAGAACTGGTCGCCGCTCTGGACGCCGAAAACAACCAAAATCTTCAGATCAAGACCTACCAACTGAAGATCATGAACGCCATGCAGGTGGCCGCGCAGGTGCAGATGTTCCTGCGCAGCATGTCACCGGGGCAGCGCTCCGGCATGCAGCCCGGCGCGTTCGCGGAACCGGCTACCAACACCCTGGTCGTGATTGCCCCGGAAAAGCAATTGCCCATGATCGAGGCCTTGATCGCCAAGGTCGAATCCAGCACCGGTCTGGCTTCTGACGTCAAGGCGTACGACCTGAAGCATGCCCGCGCTGAAGCCGTGGCCCAGAATCTGGACCAAATGCTCAAGGCCAAGGTGGCCGAGCGCGACGCCGGCCGCCAGGGCGCCGTCCGTACCGCCGTCTTTTCAGACATCAATACCAACCGCCTCTTTGTCCTGGCCCCGCAGGAATACCAGGACCTGGCGGCCCGCCTGGTCGAGATCGTCGACACCGAGGCGGCGACCACTGACGTCGTCCACATCATTACCCTGGAGCAGGGCGATGCGCAGCAGATCGCGCAGACGCTGAGCCAGCTTATCGCAGGCAACCGGCAAGGCAGTGGCACCGCAGCCGGCAAGAGCGGCACCGCCACCGTGCGCATTACGGCAGATCCCGGCAGCAACTCGATCCTGCTGGCCGGCATGCCAAGGGACCTGGCCGAGGTGGAGGAGTGGATTCGGGAACTGGAGCTCAACAGCTCCACGATACCCGAGTTCCAAATCATTGCCCTCAAGCACTCCAGCGCCGCCGCTGTGGCCAAGACAGTTAGCGACATCTTTGCTTCCGGACGCGGCCGGGGCTCTGCCATCGACGCCGTCACCATCACTCCCGATGAATACCACAACCGCCTGCTGGTCACGACTAATAAACGCAAGATGCGCCAGGTCGAAGCCACCATCGCCATGCTCGACGCCGAACCGGAAGGCGCCCAGGACGCGCTCACCGACCCCAGCGGCCGCAAGCTGTACTTCGTGGATATTGGACGCGGCGACGCCTGGGACATCGCCTACGATGTGCGGGACATGTTCCCCGGCGAGCCCCAAGGCGGTCCTTCCATCAAGTCGGATTGGTTTGGCGAGTACATAACGGTCAGATGTCGCCCGCACGAAATCGAGCAGATCGTGGCCGTCATTCGACAGTTCGAGGCTCACGCCAAGCCGGAGAAGAAGGTCGTGATCCTGCCCATCAGGGGGCCGGTCAAGGACCTGATGGGGTATCTGGAGGCGCGGCATGCCGGTGAGCTGATGGTCGAATACGCGAAGCAGGACGTGGCGCCGACCATGGTCGAAACCCTCTGGGAGGAAGGCGAGGAGCCGCCGGCCATTCGCCAGAAGCGCGACCGCCAGCGTCTTAACAAAGAAACGGGCAATGACGCAGGCGCCACGCGCGATTTCAAACGGACCGACGTGCGCCCCTTCCAGCTTGGCATGCCCGTAACGGTGGCGCTGCTGTCGGACATCGACTTGGCGCTCTTAAGCGGTGAGCCGGCGCCGGTTTCGGCTGAATCGAAATCCGCCAAGACACCCGCCGCCTCTGCTGGTTCTAGCAAGCGGGCGCTGCCGCCGGGCGTACGTTGCGCGGGTGAACCTGAGGCCGCCGATGATCAGTCCGGCCCGCGGAAGGAAAAACCGCGCGTGGTCGTCCAGCCGGACGGTCGCAGCGTCATCATCTACGGTGACAAGAGCCAGGTCGAAGAACTCGAAGACACTATTACACTGCTTGAGGAAGACCTGAACGTCGGCGAAGTTGTCCGCATATTCGAGTTCAAGTACGGCGACGTCAGCGCCGCGGCCGAAGTAATCCAGATCATGTTCAACGAGCGGCCGCAGCTCCGCCTTCCACAGCAGCAGCCGCCGCAACAGCGCGGGCAACGGGGGGACAAGGATGACGATCAGCAGAGCATGATCGAGCGCTTGATGGGCGGCAATCAGCGCGGCCAGAGGGGCGGCCGGACCAGTGCCGATGGACAACGGGTGCGGATCGCGACCGACCCGGGCCACAATTACCTCATTATCAAGTGCAATCAGGCCGACCTGCCCGAGATCAAGCAGTTGCTGCGCGAACTGGACATTCCGCCGGGCGAGGTGGACCTGCGCATTTTCCAGCTCAGAAATCTGGTGGCCAGCGAGACCGCCGAGGACATCAAGGCGGTTTTGGGCATCGCCAAAGCGCAGCAGAAGCGTGGCGGGGCGGCTGCGCCGGCGCGGCGCGGGGCCGCCAATCCGCAAGCCCAGTTGATCGAGATGCTTCAGCAGCAGGCGTTCTCAGTTCCCGGCGTTGAGGGCGGGGCGAAAGTCGAGCAGGTGGAGGTCGTGCCGAATGACGTGACCAACTCGCTGCTGGTTTCAGCGCCGCCGGAAGTGATGAAGGTCATCGAGAAGGTCATCGGCGATCTGGAGAACCTCGAGGGACGCGAGATCGTCGGGATTTACGAATATCAGCTCGAGCACGCCAAGATGGAGGACATCCTGCCGCTATTGCAGGACATCTTCGCCGCGGCCGGCGCCGGCGGGGGCGGACCCTCGCAGCCGCGCGCTGGCGGCGGAATGGCTGCGGCAGTCCGCGGGCGGAGCGGCGGTTCCCCGGGTGCGCTGGGTCCGGTTACCGTCTCCGGCGACCCGCGCGTCAACAAGGTGATCTTCACCTGTGAGAAGAAAGACGAGGAACTGGTCCGCGCCCAGATTCAGAAGCTGGATATCGAGGGCGCGCTGGCAGATGCCGAACTGTACGTCTGCAAGTATGGCGACGCGCTGGCCATCGCCGACACGGTCCAGGCCATTTTCGGCTCTGGCGCGGGCCGCGGCGGGCAACGCCCCGGCCGCGGCGGCGGCGCTCAAAGCACCGGCTCAGATATCCGCATCGCGGCGGACGCGGCCACCAACACCATCGTGGTTTTCGCCACGCCCGACAAACGCGACGCCATCTTCGCCCAGATTCAAGCTCTGGATGAAGGTTCCATGCGCCAGTTCCGCGAAATCGCCGTGGTTCACGCCGACCCGGTCAAGCTGGCCGATACGCTGCTCGAAATGTTCGGCGGCGCGGGCAGCGCGCCGGGCGCGCGCCAGGCCGGACGTCAGGCCCGGCCGCGACAATCCGGCGGCAGCGCAACAGGCGCCATCACGATCATGGGCGACAAGGCGTCGAAGAAGCTATTGGTCCGCGCACCCCAAGCCGTCTTCCTGCAGATTGAGGAAATGGCGGCCAAACTCGACGTGCCGAACCAGGACATGCAACTGCGGCGCTATGCACTGCAACACGCCAACGCCGAGTTCGTCGTCGAGCAGGTCGAAAGCGCCCTGGCCAAGTACCTGCAGATGGCCGGCATGGGCGCGGGACGCGGGGCGGCCGGCGGCGACCTGCCGATCGACCCGTTCACGGCGGTCCCCGATCCGCGTACCAACAGCATCATGGTGGTCGGCTCGCCGCAGACGTTCACCTTCGTGGAAACCGTGCTGAGGACCATCGACGTCGAGACGCCGGCTGACCAGATGCGCGATTTCCGCGTGTTTGTG
>JAAYXS010000611.1 GCA_012515775.1 Phycisphaerae bacterium | reverse complement strand
GGGCGCTTCCTGTCCGGCGTTGTCGGCGCAGAGTGCATCGCCGAGGCCTGGCCCGAACCTTGCGGTCTGTGGAGCCCGCGCGACGTGCTGTATGCCCCGGCCGCGAGCGATAATGCGGGCTTCCGCGCTGTACTGGCGGCGCTGCTGCAGATCAATGTGGATTACTTCGATGCCCGCGTCGCCACGCCCACCTTGGAGCAGTTGGCGCCGTACGCCGCGGTGATCACGTGGGTCAACAACCCCTATGCCGACCCGGTCGCCATGGGTGATGTTCTGGCCGATTTCGTCGCCGGGTGCAGAAAGGTCATATTGGGGCAGTGGTGCCGCCATAGCGATCAAAACAACTACCTCAGCGGCCGGATCATGGACGAGCCGGGCTACTGCCCGGTGCTGGCTTGCAGCACGAGCTTGGGTAGCGGCTCATACAACATGGACGGCGTGAGCTGCGCCCACTATGGGCCGTTTGGCAGTGTCGGCGCGCATAGCGCCTCGTATTTGGATGTCGTCTTGGCCGTATCACCCACCGCGTTCACCGACGGCACGATCGACGGAAGCATCTCGGCCGTCACGGAGCTACCTGGGTACGTCTGGTACGCGCCCGGCTTTACCGGCCTTAGTTACGGCGGCGGCGATTGGGTGACGAAGATCGCGAACATGGTGGCCTGCTACTACCCCTGCGGCGGCGCATGCTGTTTTGCGGAAACAGGCGTTTGTCATGACGACATGATACCCTGTGACTGTATCAGTTCCGGCGGGCGGTTCTTGGCCGACCTCCGGTGCGCGGAGCTGAGTCCCCGGTGCGGCGATCCGGGCGCCTGCTGCGATGTCCACACCGGCGCTTGCGTCGATGAGGTGCTCGCGGCGGTGTGCGAGTCGATCGGCCACCAGGCTCACACCGGAGTCCAATGCGGCGAGCTCGAGCCGGCGTGCGGCGATCCGGGCTGCTGCTGCGATTTCGCGGAGGGCGGCGGGGATGACCGCCCGTACTTCGACTTCCGCGCGAACTGTCAAGGACGCTTTATTTCCGGCGAGTACCCGTTATGCGGCGACCTTGACCAGAACGGGGTGGTCGACATGAGCGACTACAACCTCTTCCTGGACGCCTTCGGCTCCTGCCCCGGCGCGCCGGGCGTTGACCCGGGAGCCGATCTGGACCGCGACGGCTGTGTAACATTGGCCGATTTCCAGATTTGGCGTAACTGCTACCAATTCCAAGGCACCGGTTGCACCAGGGACAGCTTCGACCCGCCCTGTGGTTGGGGTCTGCTGGACTATCTATTTGGCACGGACGCGCCGCCGTCCAGTCTGTGCGGGCTGGAGATGTCGCCGTTTCCGCCGGATGAGGCCGCTGCATATGGACCTGAGCACCCACCCGGCGCCGTGCCTGGTTCCGAGTGAAATCGGGTTTAGCCCGGCCGTCAGCCATCGCCGCATCGGCTCCGGTTGGATGAGTTGGAGCCACGGCTACACGGGCGACGTGTACTACACCAACGGTGCGTCCAGCATTACCCTGACGATGCCGGCCGGCACCGTGGCGGTATACTTCTACGTGCAGCCGAGCCCGTTCGCCGAGCACACGTTCCAGGTGTTGGTCAATGAGACGCACCTGTCCGAACAGTTCACCGC
>JAAYXS010000610.1 GCA_012515775.1 Phycisphaerae bacterium | reverse complement strand
GAGCCACGCGCCGCATAATCAGGTCAAGCTGCGCTCGCATACTGCGGTGGTGCCGCCTGGCCAGCTCTTTCAGAATCGCGTGCGCCTCAACCGAGACTCGGAGGAACTTCGTTTTCGCTGCCTTCGCCATCTGTAGAACCTCAGTACACACAAGTATAACACGAAAATCAGAAGATGCAAGCCAAACCTTACAAATTTTTTCGGCCGCATGCTGACACCGCCCGCAACCTGTAGCTAGATAAGCTGCCAGATGCGTTTGTGCGTTGCGTAAAGCGTAACCGCACTAACGCTGTGAAACGCAACGGAATAGATGCTATGGGTAGGAGGCGGCGCTACACCGGGCGCAACGTGGCGTTTCGTAAGATTTACGACTTGCCTTGAAGCTCGCGCCGTTTGCGACCCTTGAGCGTGCGCAGTTCCCTGGCACGTTGGCTATCGCCCAGGCCGGCTGCGTCCAGCTTCTCCAGCGCGGCCTCGATCGTATCCAGGTCTTTGCGAATCCTCGCCTTGTGCGCGTCGATATGTAGCGGCGTCAACCCAAGCAGCAGGCTTGACGCCACATCGGCGCCGGACGCCTTGCCACCCGCGGCCGATGCCAGTTTCGCCAGCGCCGCGCTTGCTCGGCTCGTGGGCAACAGCGGCTCCAGCCGTTCCAGTGGCCGCAGTTCAGCCGCCACACCAGCCGGCAACTGGTCCAGCGCCGCCGAGACCTGAGTGTTCTTGCGTAGCCCAGCCCGGCCGGAGCGCAGGTTGAAGTTGGTCAGGACCTCGAACGGCACGCGGAACGGGAACGGTGCGAGCTGTGCGGCCAGCTTCTGCGCCGTCCGCCACGGTCCTTTGCCCTCGGTTCCCAGTTCCAGCAGGTTCTCGGGTGGCAAGCCGGGGTTCACGAACGTCGGCCGCCCCTGTTCGTCTGTGCCTGTCCCGACCGTCCCGGCCGTCAGCCACGGCGGCAACAGATTCCGCACGTCCCGCCGGCTTCCAACCGCACCCGTTGCCAGTCCGTAGAGCCGGAACAGCCGCGGGTTCCCGACCAGTTCGGTCATCAGTAGGGGAATCGCCTTGCGCGTGTACGTGTTCCCGGTGATGATGATCTTGCCGTTGCGGCGCATGACCCAGGTGCCAGTCCCGGTTTTCGGGCACCAGACCTGACCCTTGTACCACATCGTTCCGAGTGCCCCGGCCACTTTTAGCGTGCGGTCAGTGCGGGAAATGTAGCCGCCCTTCGTCGAGCGGTTCATGTGGAGCCCAAGCAGCTGTACGAGCATCTGCGCGGCGTCAAGTACGACCGGGTTTGTGCAGGCAAACGATGGGACCGCCGTGCCGTCGCCCGTGGTCACGCCGTCCGCCTTGTACATGGCGTCCCACATAGCCCGTGCGCCCGCCTCTGTCAGTTGACCGATCACGCGCACGGCGTCCTCGCGGCCGGTGAAACCTTTGGCCTTGAGGGTGTTCCGCAACGTGGCGCGGAGTGTCCACTGGTACACGCCCGTATCAGGGTGCGTCTGCCGCTTGCAGGCGTCCTCGCCGAGTAGGGCTTCAATCTCAGCAGCAAACTTCTTCGGGTGCTGATAAATCGCCCAGCCGTTGCTAAACGTGCCGTCAGTGATAAGCCAGCCGATGATCGCCGCTTCTCGCTCACTGAACGGGCTGTCTTTCGGCCAGTCAACGAACGGCGCAGACCTGGGAATCTTGTGTGACGTGCGCAACTCGTAACCGCGAACGATCTCTCGCTTCAGCGAACCATCCGGGCTGTGAGTTAGAATTGGCCAGCGATGGTTCGGCGTAAACGGGAAGCAGCCGCGCGTGCCTTCGCCGTTGTGTCCGAGCGTCATCAGTTCGCCGTCGTAGTCGAACACGGCCACGTCTTCGATAGCCGTCCATCGGCACTCGTGGCGCTCCACGTCGTACCCGACAACGTGCTCGCCGAGTCGCAACTGATCGTACCGCTTCCAGCCCTCTCGCGTCAGAATCTCGCAGTCGGTTGGCACGCAGTAGAAATACGCTTGACTCCTCAGCCCGAACGGTCGCTTCTCGATGTGGCTCAGGTCGCCGTAGTCGAACAGCCACTTCTGAACCAGCCGCCCCGCCTCCTGCTTTGTGCGGCCCTTGTCTTTGGCCCACAGGTACATCGCAAGTTTGGCGTGGTCCTCAACTGTCTGCCCGATCTTTGTCACCGGCCCCATGACGCGATCGGCCAGCCCGCCGCCCAACAGCGCCCGGTTCTCGGCACTGAACCCGGCCCCGAGCGAGGCGAATTCGGCCGCCTCGCGGATCAGTGCCCGGTCGGCCTCATCCCTGCTCAGCATCAGCTTGCCAGCCCGCACCAGATAGCGCGGGTCGCGCATCCCGGCCATGCCCATCATGAAGAAGTTGCTGAAAGCGTTGCGGGTATGGAACGCCGGGAAGAACTGTGTCACACCCAGTCGGTAGATCGCATTTACCTTTTCAATGAACCGCACCACGCCGCGCAACTCGGCCGGGTCAAAGATCGTCTTGTTCACGAGCTTCATCTGGCTCACGATCTCAGCCGGAACAAACTTGTCCTCCAGCCCTGTACCCTCCAGCGCCTTGGCGATGCGCTCCAGGTACTTGCCGCTGCTTTCCTTGGCCTTCTGGAACGGCATGTTCTTTTCGAGCATCCGGCCGATGTTCATGTCCTTAATGGCTTCGGCCACGGATATCGCGCCCGGACCAGCTTTCTCTTTCGGCAGCGCGAACAGCCGGATTGCCCCCGACACCATGCTCGCGCCAGCGCGGGCCTCGGCGCCCTCGACCAGGCGGCGGGTGACGATCTCGGCGACGTTCTCATCGAAGAGGTTGCCCTTGCCGCCGCGGGCCCGCCAGATGTCGTTGATCTGCGGAATACTGACGCCCATCCACTGCTTCGCCCGCTCTTTCGTAAACGGGCCAGAAGTCTCAAACTCCTTGATGAAGGCCCGGAACGGATCGTCAGCCGGTAGCTTCTCGATTTCCTCGCGCGCGCCCCGCACCATCTTGCGAGGCATGTACCCCAGCAGCGCGTCGCTCAGGGACTTATACTTCACGCCCGCCGCTTGCTCAGCCGCGAAGTTCGTGCCCATCGCCGCCTTGATCCGGTCTACTTCGTGCCGGATCGGGGCAGGCAGGTGCTCGCGAATCGCGCGGTACACGTCGGCCTGCTGCGTCAGTGTTTCGATCTGGCTGGCCAGTCGGCCCACGCGCAAGCGGTTGGTCAACTCCACCTTGGCCAGTCTGTCGCGTGCGGTACGGATGGATTCCGGGGTCAGGGCCGCATTGAGCGCGTCCTGTGCCTCCTGGAGCCCCTTGGTCGCCGCCGCCGCGTGCTTGGCCGTCAGTTCCGCGATCTTCTTCTCAATCTCCTCGATCTGTCCGACTTTCTCCACACCGAGTAGCGTCAGCGCCTTTGTCGCGTCCAGCGGGTTCTCGCGCGTCGGAATCAGCACGCGGTTCAGCGCCCGGTCCTTGGCCTTGGCAATCGCCCCGGCCTTGGCTTCGTCGCCCGCCTTCAGCGCTTCGGCGATCTTCCGGTCGTAGCGCTCGGCGATGCCCGCCCGCGCCGCCTCGGTCGCCTCGCGCATCCGAGTCAGCGCGGCCACTGGTTCGTCGCCCGCTCGCTTGGTGTAGCCAGCCAGTGTGTGTGCGGTTTGCGAGCCGAACTGCCGCGCGTCAAACACCCCACCCGCCCGAATCTCGCGCGCCCCCTTGACGCCCTCGTTGAACAGCCCGACCGGAGCGTCGCCAATCGCCTCGGCAATCTGCGACTCCATCCCCGTCCGGAAGCTGCTTGATCCGATCCGACCACTGGCTCGCAGATGCCGCGTCAAGGGCTCGGTCAGCCGCTTGGCCGGTGCCGTCAGCCGTCCGAGCCCGTCGAATACCGCGCCGCTGATGCGCCCGCCCGTCAGGTGGATCGGAATCTTCGGCCCGCCCGGGATGTCGAACGCCACCAGTGACCGCCGGATCGGAGCCGCCACGTCGCCGATCTGCGCCAGCTTGGCCGCCGCTTCGGCCGCCTTCTCGGTTT
>JAAYXS010000085.1 GCA_012515775.1 Phycisphaerae bacterium | reverse complement strand
TTGGACTGGCTCGACAACTTCGGCGCCTCCAAAATAGACGGCTTCATCGACTACCGCCGGATCGCCGGCCGCGGGCTCGTGAACCAGGGCTGGAAAGACTCGACCGATTCCGTCTTCCACGCCGACGGCTCGGATCCGCCCCCGCCCATTGCGCTCGTCGAAGTGCAAGCTTATACCTACGCGGCGCGACTGGGCGCGGCCCGCCTGGCGCGAGAACTGGGCGACCTGACCCGGGCCGCCACGCTCGCACAGCGGGCCGAAACATTTCGCCAGCGGTTCGTGCGCGACTACTGGTGTCCGGACTTGAATACTTATGTCATGGCTCTGGACGGCAACCGCCGGCCGTGCCGCGTCCGCACCTCTAATGCCGGGCAGACGCTATTCTGCGGCATCGCCACCACCGAGCAGGCCCGCGCGATCATGCAAACACTGCTGTCCCCGGGTTCCTTTTCCGGCTGGGGAATCCGTACGGTTGATACCACCGCGGCCCGCTTCAATCCCATGTCCTATCACAACGGCTCCGTCTGGCCGCATGACAATGCCCTGATCGCCCTCGGGTTCGCGCGCTATGGCTTCAAGCGGGCGGTGCTGGAAATCTTGTCCGGCATGTTTGAATCGTGCCTGTTCATGACGATGCATCGCATGCCGGAGCTGTTCTGCGGCTTCCCGCGTGTGCCGGAGGAGGGGCCCACGCTGTATCCGGTGGCCTGCCTGCCGCAGGCTTGGGCCAGCGCCGCGGTCTTTCTACTGCTGCAAGCGTGCCTGGGGCTGAACTTCCGGCTCGACGAAACGCCGGGCCGCGTGACCATCGAACTGGACCGGCCGGTGTTGCCGGATTTTCTCCGGCGCATAGAGATTGACGACCTGCGCATCGGCGAGGAATGGGTGAATCTAGTGCTGCAAAACCACGAGGGCGATGTGGGTGTGAATATCCGGCAACGCTCGGCCAATCTGGACGTGATTGTCAAGAAGTAGCTGCGTGCCGCGCCGCGCTGCCCGCGCCGCGTGCCGCCACAATCTCTTCATAGAGTGCCAACAACTGGCGCGCGTGCCGTTCCATCGAAACCAGGACGCGCACCCGCGGAGCATCAGCCCGGCAAGCGCAACGCACCGCCGGATCAAGCGCTTCCGCAATCGCGGCCGCCAGCCCTGCGGTATCCGCCGGCGTCTCGATTACCGCGCCGTGCTTGCCCGGTTCAAGCACTTCCGCCGCCCCGTTCCAGCGCGTGGTGACCACCGGCAACCCCAGGCTTAGGGCTTCCAGCACGACACGGCTGCACGGATCGTACCACGTCGGATGCGCCAGCACGTCCGCCGCCGCGTACCACGGACGCAAATCCGTCTGCGATCCGAGGAAACGCACGCGGTCCGCGATGCCCAGCCGGCTGGCCAGACGCAGATACTGCCCGGGCGCATCGCGCCCGACTACCGCCAGTAGCCACCTAGGCCCGTCCTCGCGGTCGAGAGCACCGGCCTGAATCAACTCGCGCAGTCCCTTCAGGCGGAAGTTGTGCGCCACAAACAGTACCAGTGCGGCGTGCTCTGGTATCCCCAGTTGCGTGCGGACTGCTGCGCGGTGCGCGGCGCGCTCGGGTTCTTCCAGCGCCGCCACCTCGACGCCGTTGAAGATCAGGTGTACGCGCTGCGGCGCGACACTGAAATCAGTGAGGACCTGGCGCCGCACGTACTCGGACAGCGCCGCTACGTGCACTTCCGAGCCCGGCGCCAGCAACCGGCGTTCGACCGCGCATAGCCAGCGCTGGCGCATGTTCATCAGTTTGCCTAAATGCCGCAGCCGGCGCAGCAACGGCCGCCGCACCATCGCCGTGCTGCGCCTCACCGTCTCGGGCAGTGTGCCGCCGCGCGGCTGATAGACGTCGGCCACGGCGCACGGCGTAATCGCGTGAACTATGTCAAACTGCGATGTCCGGCAGAATCCCGCCGCCGCGCGGAGGAAACGCTGCGAGCGTAGCGTTCGGCTCACGCCCGGCGCCGGTAAGGGCTGGTAAGAGACTTCATCTTCTTTGAAGGGCGCATTCAAGGCGCCCTGTCGCGCACCGGCCGCGCAGACCACAGTTACCTCCAGACCCAGCGCCGCCAGGTGACTGGCCATCTGCCGGGTCGAGGTTTCGGCCCCGCCGCGGGCGGCCTCGATGGTTTCCTGGATCAGCGCGACTTTCATGTGCTGCGGCTCTTGCGCGCTATGCGCGCCAAAATCCAGTCACTCTTGCGCACCACGCGGCGCGCATACGCGCGAATAGAGGTCTTTAGCGACCGACCCAGATACGCGTGCAGGAAGCGCAGGCGATCGGTGCGCCGCGCCCCAATCTGCCGCGCCGACGCGTCCAGTTGTGACAAATCCTTGATAATCCAGCGCAGTCGGCGCCAACGCGGCCTGAACGTGCGGGCCAGGTCGATTAGGGTGAACTGCGGCGCCGCCCGGCCGCCCAAATCCAGCTTCGTGAACACATGGCACAAGTACAGGTCGCGGTGACACAGACCCGTGGCGTGAAACGCCGCAATGAAACGGGCGAGGGCTATGGCCACATGGTGACGCGCGCGCCCATGCACGACCGCCTCATTTGCCTCAGCCGCCCGCGCCCAGACGCGGTCGAACGCATCGCCTTCGGCGGCCGAGAGCAACACGATGCTGCCGCGCTCCGAAATTCCGCGCATGTCTTCCGCCGCCGCGATGGCCTGCGGCGCTGCAACGTGCGCCGCCGACAGAAGCCGGCTCTGATCGCATTCCCACCACGCTCGCGCGTGACGAGCCGACTGCCGCAGAACCCGGTCCCACGTGCTCCTCCAGTCCGCCGGGCCGTAACGCTTCAAATACAACAATTCCGAACCGGCGCCGTTCGGCAACTCCCAGCGCCAGCGTTCGCGCCGCCCCAGGCCCGGTTTCGCCAAGCATTCCCACTTGCCAGCCAGGCCCAGTTCCAGCGGTGAATGATCGAGCAGGTCGGCCGGGCGGGCCAGGCCGGCCGCGGCCAGCCGCTCGCGCCAGGCCGGGGCGATGTATTCCCCGATGCTCAAACCAGGTCCCCTGGCCCGGCCGGGCTCACGGCCGGCGAACTCTGCAGGCGCTCTTCTCGCATTAGCCGCTCGTTCCACTTGTCGAACAGCCGGTTCATCTTGATGCGCTGCGATTCGTGCCGCTGCCACTGCGTCGCGCCGGCCGCGATCTCGCGCGCCTGCCGCTTGAGCTCAGCGTTCAGCCGCGTGGCTCTGAAATATCGCAGCAGGAAACGCAGCCGGTCAGACCGCGTAGTGAACGGCAGCCCGGACACCGTCAGGTGCGACAGCTCACGCTGCCACCAGGGCTGACTGGACGCCACTTTTCGCCAGCGTCGCGGAGCCGCATCGAGAAAAAAGAACTCCGGCGTCCGATCGGGGTTGGAGCGGACGAGAATGTTGCGCCAAAAGAGCTGCCCGTGTGAAAACCCCAGCTCATGCATGTGACTGACCTGGTCGGCCAGCGTGTGGATCATGGCCTGCCGCGCCGTCGGCGAAAGCGGCTGCCGTCCGGAAACCACGTGCTCCGCAAACGTCGTCAGGTTCGACGCCTCCGGCACCTCTTCCGTAATCAGAAAACAGGCGGCCACGAAGTGCCCAATGCGCCGCGCCCCGAACGCCGCCGGCCGCACGGCGGAAATGCCCGCCGCGCGCATGGCCTCCAGGGCGCGATACTCGGCCTGCCCGCGGTGCGTGCCGAAAAACGTGCCGCGCAGCATGGTGCGGATGCGTTTAATCCAGGTCGGATAAAGGTAGCGTTTGACGTAGAAGCCCGGCTGGTTCGCTGCGCCCGCGACCAGCGTGGTATCGGTGGTGCGGCTCCAGGCGGCCACGCGGCCGTTCACTTGCTCCAAAACCTGGTCGACGCGCGCTAAACCGCTGGCGGCCAGGGCCTCACGGTAAGCCGGGTCGATATGGATGACATCGACTTCGAGCATCAGCGCACACCTTTGTGGGGCCGGTTTCCGACCGGCTACGCAGTCACCGTTTACACCGTCACCGGGTCACACCGGCGCAACCCGCGACGACGCCTGGCGCAGTAGCCGTGTGGCCGCCTGCATTACAATGTCGGCCGTAATGCCGTGCATGCAGCGCAGGTCGAGCGGGCACGAGGGCAACTGACAAGGGCCGCAATCGACCGCCGCCTGAAGCTTGATTTCACCGTCGTAGCCGGTGTCTGTCCACTCCTGGTGAGTCGGCCCGAAGATGGTGACCGTCGGAATGCGATAGGCGATGGCATAGTGCCGCGGGCCGGTGTCGTTGCAGACCATCAGCGCCGCCCCGGCCACAACCGGCTTGAGGCTGCCCAGCGTCGTACCCGGATTCGTGCAACAGACCACGTCCGGTCCGGCCGCGGCCGCGATTTGCTGCAGCAGCGGGTACTCAGGCGGCGCGCCGATCAGCACCGGTCTCAGCTTCAGTTCGCTGGAAATGCGGCGGCCAACTTCCGCAAAGCGCTCCGGGAGCCAGCACTTGGACGCCCCAAACGTCGCCCCGCAGTTGATCAGGGCATAGCGGCCGTCTTCCAGCCCGTAGTGCCGTTTCAGCGCCTCCCCCGCCTGCTCCTGTGCGGGCGAAGCCGCCAGCCGCAGCGCACGGTCAACGACCGGGCAGCCAAGGTGTTCGGCCAGCGCGGCGTAATACGGCAGCACCGAGCTGGGCACGAACTGCCCGTTGCGCTTGAGCGGTCTCAGCCGATCGGTCAGCAGCGCGCTGCGCCAATCTCGCGCGTACCCCACGCGCCGCGGAATCCCCGCCCGCCAAACGGCCCAGGCCGAGCGGAAGGAATTGGTGAGCATCACGGCAGTCGAGGCGCCGCTCGCGCGCAAGCTCGCGGTCAGACCACGCGCGGCCTGCTCTTCGCCGCTAGCAGAGCCGGGGCGTGCCGCCCCGGAATACGCCGAACCAGACCCCGTCGCGCGTGTGGCATCCCCGTGCGTATCGGATGCGTCGCGTGCCGCCCGGGAACGCGCCGACTTGTCGGGCCAAAAAATCAACTCATCATGCCAGCCACAGCCCTCGACGATCTCCCGCACATATCGCCGCAGCAAAAAACTGATTTTGCTCCCGGAAAAGTGGACGCGCAAAGCCGCCAGCGTAGGCGAAGCCAGCACGACGTCGCCCATCCAATTCGGCAACACAACCAGTATGCCGCCGGCGTCGCCCGCCAGTTCATCACGGCGCCGCGGGAGCAACTTGCCAATCATCGCCCGCTAGTGTAACCGCGCAACCCCAACGCAAAAACTGAGCAGAGCCGGACCCGTTGCGAAGCGGATTCGTGTCCGCTGGAGTACGCCTCATGCCGATTCCCCCAACAGGAACCGGGCACGCTCACGGCGAAGCATCTGAAACGGCGTCATGCACTTCACATCGACGCCGATGCAGACATTCGGAATTTTGACCCGATGCACCGAGTTCTCGGGTTTCTCGTGCGTGACAACAACGCACCGGCCCGCCAGCGCCTGCGCCACTAGGTAATAGTCCGCGGTTTGGAGGAAGGTATTTTTGGCGGCCGGGCTATAAGTCTCGTGCGCATTGACCCAGGCGGCAACGGTCCCCAGGGCTGTTACCGCCGCCGAACCTGGTTTGAGGAAAAAATCGTTGGGCTGCGCGAGCGCCCAACGCGCCAGTTCGTCGTCGCCTCCCATGAGCTCGTCGCCGACTTTTTCAATACTGAAAACTTTGCCCGCTTGGTGTTCGCGTACCAGCCAGTCCCAGAAAGCGGGGCAAAAATCCATGCCATAATGCAGGTTCTTGGCGGCCATGAAGACGTTCGCGTCGAGCAAGTAGGCCATCAGAGTGCGACCCCCAGGCTTTCCCCTAGTTCCCGGAAGGTGGTCATCTTCTTGAATCCCAGCAATCGGAAGGCCTCGGTGAATGGAGTTCGGCCCTCCCATGTGCTGGCGACTATGGCGTGGGCGAAGCGTTTACTGACGCACACCGCAGTCGTGAGGTAAAAATCACCGCCGGCAGCGCGTGGCGTGCTCGTCAGACGCTCGACTTCGGCCTCATACTCGCGCCAGAAGCGGTCTTTTGGCATCGCGCCGACGTCGTAGATCCGGCGCAGGACGACAAGTGTACTCACCTTAAAGCGCCGCGCCAGGCGGTCCACCGTTTCGCGCAGCGGCTCGTTGCCGCGAAGCTCACGTCTAACTAGCGCTTGGGGCGCGAGCAGCTCCGCCGCAACGCGATTGCACCAATTCTCGGTCTCGTTCGTTGGCGCGGAGCGTAGTTGAACGTCTGTGAGCGCGGAGGCGCCCAGCCACAGGTGCGCCAGCTCGTGCGCTAGCGTGA
>JAAYXS010000609.1 GCA_012515775.1 Phycisphaerae bacterium | reverse complement strand
TCGCAGTGCGCGTATGTTCGAGCACAATGACGTGCCGCGCCGCACTCAGTAGCTGGTCCGCTTCAGCCGGCGGCATTCTGCGATACAAATCGTTTTCGAGCACAATGAGCGTGTCCGCCGCGCCGCTTTCCAATGCCGCTCGGGCGGCACTCAGATCACTCCCTCCTAATAGTCCGGCACCCAGACTGTTACATTCCGGCACAACCAGGCTCAAGGCCGCAGCCCGCCCTTGCGCATGTAGCGCCCAGGCAACATTCGCGGCCGCCCGAACTACCCCAGCGTCGCCGCAGCCAAGGCCGGACACGACCAGCGGCCTTTCGGCATCCCGTAATGCGGCCGCAATCTCCGCCGCGAGTTTCGCGACTTCCTCAGGCAGACCCGCCGGCGCCGCCGCGCGCTTGTCCAAGGCGTGCGCCACGGCATGCCCCAGCCGCGCCAGGTCATCGGGCGCCGCGCGAAATGTCCGCGTTGCCAACTCATCAATTCTGGTGGCGGCGGGCGTCGCAATAAACAGCGGACTCCAGTCGTGTTGCGTTATGTCGCGAACTGGCGCGTCGTTCCACTCCGGCACATTTAGACTTTCGGCCAGCTTGATGCCTTTGCGGCGCGCTGCCTGCCGCAATGCCAGGGCCAGCCGCGGTCCGGTATTCGGCACGTCCTCGCCCAGCACCAACACGGCGTCCGCCAATTCGACCTCGCGCAGCGTGGGCGTGCGCACCGGCCCGCGCTGCAGCACCTCCAGCGCAATGGAAATGAGTTTCGCCTGCCGGCCGGACAGGCCGCTATAGAAACGTCCCGGCCCGACCAGCGTCCGCAGCGCGAAATTTGATTCCAGCGATGCCCGCGGCGAGCCGATGCCGATAACGCGCTTTCGGTCCGCCACCAAGCGCCGCGCGCATTCCAACGCATCTTCTGCGGTTACCGTTTCCAAGCCTGCCCCGCTCGATTTGCGCATCAAGGGCTGCCGGATGCGGCGCTGCGAGTTGACGAATTCGTAGCCGTACCTCCCGCGATCACACAGGAAATACCCGTTGACTTCGCCGTTATAGCGATTGCGAATCCGCCGCAGCTCGCCATAGCGGGCGCCGGGTATGGTATTGCACCCGAGTCCACAATGGACGCAAATAGACGGCGCCGTTTCGAGGTCCCACTTGCGCGTATAGTGCCGGGCCAGCGTCTTGTCCGTGAACACCCCCGTCGGGCACACCTCGACCAGGTTGCCACTGAACTCGCTCTCGAGCACGCCGTCGCGCTCGCGCCCGAAGTACACCTCGTCGTGCCAGCCAAATACGCCGAAATCCCGCCCGCCCGCGTAATCACAGTAGTAACGCACGCACCTATAGCACGCAATGCAGCGGTTCATTTCGTGCGTGACGAATGGCCCCAGATCCTGGTTGCGGTGCGTGCGTTTGGCGAACCGGAACCGCCGGTGTACGTGCCCGGTCATGACCGTCATGTCCTGCAGATGGCACTCGCCGCCCTCGTCGCAGACCGGGCAATCATGCGGGTGATTCGCCATGAGCAGTTCAATGATCGCGGCCCGGAACTCGCGCGCCTGCGCATCGTCGATGGAGACGCGCATGCCCTCCGTTACCGGCGTCATGCACGCCATCACGATCCTGCCGCGCTGGTCGCTCTCGTCCTTGAATAGCTTGACCGCGCATTGCCGGCACGCCCCCACCGAATGCAGCGCCGGATGCCAGCAAAAATACGGCAGATCCAGACCCAGCGAGAGGCAGGCGTGCAGCAGGTTGCTCCCCTCCGGCACATCGTAGGCCCGGCCATCCACGTAAATCCGCGGCATTCAGGCTCTCCAGGGACAGCGCCGCTCGGCAATATGCCGCTCAAAATCGGCGCGATAGTACTTCAAGGCACTCTGCAGCGGCTCGACCGCCCCGGGCGCCAAAGCGCAGAACGTATGACCCGGCCCCAGCCGCCAGCATAGCTGTTCCAGAATTTCCAGATCACCGGGCGCGCCCTGGCCCTCCTCGAAAGCCCGCAGCAGCCGCGCCGCCCACGGCAACCCGTCGCGGCAGGGCGTACACCAGCCGCACGACTCCTGGGCGAAGAACTCCTCCAAATTCTGCACCATTCCGACCGGGCAGGTGCGGTCGTCGAGCACGATCATCGTTCCGGTACCCAACCGGCTGCCGGCCTTCTGCGGGGCGTCAAAATCCATCGGCAAGTCCAGATGATCCGCCGTCAGAAAGTCGGTCGACACTCCGCCCGGCAACACGCCTCGAAACCGGTAGCCCTCGCGCATGCCGCCCGCGTGCTCTTCGAGTATCTCCCTCAACGGCGTGCCCATTGGCAATTCCCATAAGCCCGGCCGCTTGACGCGCCCGCTGACGCCGTACAGTTTCGTCCCGCCATCCGCAGTCAGACTCAACTTGCGAAACCATTCCGCGCCATGATTCACTATATGCGGAACACAGCACAGCGTCTCCACATTGTTGACTACCGTCGGCAGGCCCCACAGCCCCACCATCTGGGGAT
>JAAYXS010000002.1 GCA_012515775.1 Phycisphaerae bacterium | reverse complement strand
GGGCTGGAACTTGCCGGCAGTCGCGCCGCTGAAAGCCGTGGCAGAACTGTTCCAACATGGATTCAGCCTGATCCCGCCGGGCACCGGCTTGGCGATGATTATCGCGGCCGGGGCCGGACTGATCCTGTCGGTACTCGAGAAGGGACTACCGCGGCGGGCCGCGCGCTTCGTCCCCAGCGCTGCCAGCATTGGCCTGGCATTCATGATTCCGGCCGGCTATTCGATAGCGCTGTTCGTGGGCGGGCTGGCGGCGCTGATGTTATCCATCGCGACGCCAAGTTGGACCAAGCGTTTCCTGGTCGCCATCTGCGCCGGCATTGTGGCCGGTGAGACGCTGCACAAGACCGGCCAGGCTCTTATCAGCGCCTTTGCGGGAAACTGACCTTACTGCGTCGCGGGGCGCCGGACTGCCTGAACGCGGACCGCGGACACGATCGGTTGCCCGTCTCGAGCTTTGCGCGCCGCACGGTCCTTGTGCAGCTCGCCGCCGGCTTGCTCGGCTGTCTCGAGCGGCCAACTCTCGGCCCACTTCGCCTCACTGTCGGCTGTAGCAGCGTCTGGGCGGACCGGCGTGATCGCGTCGGCCGCTAAATCCTGGGCAGGTGCTCCGCCGGCCGGCACGCTTGTGTCTACTGTCGCCGGAAGCTCCGCCACGGGAGTCTCTGCGGCTGGAGATTGAGCCTCCGGAATTTCTGTGGCCGGGACCTCCGCCAGCGCGCTCTCGGCAACTGGGGCCGCCGCCATCGCGCTCTCCGCCCGCGCCGCCAGCCGTGCGACCACGTGAAGCTGCTGCCGGGCCGCCTCGAAGCTCGGGTTGACATTAAGCGCACTTTCGAGTGAGCGCGCCGCGGCCGCGTAGTCCTCCGCTTCCGCTTGAATTACGGCCAAATTGTAGTGTGCCTCGGCTTCCCCGGCGGCCAGCGTAAACTCGGTCAGCGCGCTGGCGTAGTCGCCGGTCTTAGCCAGCACTATGCCCTTGTTCATGTGGGCACGTGCGTAGTCAGGCTGCAGTTCAAGGGCAGCCGCCAGGGCCGCCAGGGCTTCGGTATACCGGCCCTCAAGGTACAGGCTGAAACCCAGGTTGTTTTGCAGATACCCATCCGTCGGGTTCTGCTGAACCGCAAGCCGGAATTGCGAGGTCGCTTCCGCGTGCCGCCCCAGTTTGTTCAGCGTGATACCCAGGCGGTTGCGGGCTGACGTCATCTGCGGCGCCAGGGCCAGCGCGCGCTGGTATTGGTCGACCGCCCCCTCGTAATTCCCCTGCCGCTCCAACAAATGCCCGTGTGCAAAGTACGTTGAAGCGTTCAAGCGCGTCCCGGAATCTTCCACGGCCGGTCTCGGCGACAGCGCGTTCTTCGGCTCTGACTGGCAGCCGGTGGACCACAGCAGGACTGCCCCCAGCACCAGTGACGGCGGCACAAAATACTTCAACAAGGGTGCTCTCCTTTTACTTTCCGTACTGCGCCGGCCCCGAAATTTCCAGCCCGCCGGACTGCTCGGGCGTATACGTCCCTTGCGTCGCCTTGATCAGCATCGCTTCGCGCGCCTCCATGCCGCGCCCCCCCGGCAAACCCTCTCGAACCGCATGCGCCGGCAAGCCGGCTTCGGCCAGGAAGTCAATGATCACTTCAATGCGGCGATCGATCAGATCGCGGTCGCCGTCTTCAGCCGTGTAGCGAATTTCGCCGCCATATTCCTGCATCAACGCGACCATCCGGCACAGCCGCTCTTCGCCCCGCGCGCTGAGTATGGGCCGCTGCGGGATGAAATCGACGTCCGACAGGTTCATGTCCGCCAGGAGCGCGTTGTCGCTCATGTGCGTGTACATGGCCTGCATATCATGGCGGGCCTCGGCACAGCCGTGCGGCGGGGCGTTCAGCCGCGGACTGGTCGAGTTGCAGGCGCACAGAAGAATCACCCATGGGACGTTGTAAGCCAAGATTCTTTTCATAGCGGCCTCCTGCAGGGGCGGGCAGGCAGGTCTGTCGCCAGCCCGGTACGCAGCGCTGCCGTGCAACCGTCGCGGCGCTGCCGAGAACCGCGGCCAGCCCGGAGTGCGTTGCGTGCCTTATCGCGCATCGGCATTCTTTTCGGGCGGCCTGAAGCGCGCCTGTCGGTCGGCCGGCAGATGGTCGTCAACCCCGATCCGCCCCCCGTCCGCCCCTGCGCCACGCAAGCTCATCCGAGCCCGGCGTACGCGCCGCAGTTGCCCAGCGCAGCGGC
>JAAYXS010000608.1 GCA_012515775.1 Phycisphaerae bacterium | reverse complement strand
GGGGAGTCCCTGGCAGGGGCTATCAGGCGACTGGAGTAAAACCATGGCGAAGTACAAAGTCGAAATCGATCGTAATCTCTGCGTCGGCGATGGCGCGTGCGTCAACGAGGCCCCGGGCACCTTCGAGATGGACGACGAGTCCATCGCGACTGTCACCAACCCCGACGGCAACACGCCCGAGGAAATTCTTGCCGCTGCTCAATCCTGCCCGGTCGACGCGATCATCCTGACCGATGCGGCCACCGGCGAGAAGGTTTGGCCGCAGGGCTAAAGCTTGGTTGCCTTTTCACGGTCGCGCCGCGCCCCGCTCGCCGTTCGAGGCGGACAGGTCGCGGCGCGCCTGCTGGCTCTCAGCTTTTGCACCCAGGACTGAGGCCTGACTGTCGCTGAAGGGCGGGTTTCCATCTCGATAAACCTAGCCGCTTCCGCGGCCGACGCTGCCGAGCGCCGCGGACTTTGCAGCGCGGCTGCGCGCCCGGTATGCTTCATTCCCGCGGGGTAGGGAGTGCGGAGCAGCCATGTGCAGATACCTGTGTGCTTTGACGATCGTGACCGTGTGTTGCGCAGTTTCGGGGCGAGCCCAAACTGCCGATGCGCTCGATGACGCGCTCGCGCTGGTCGGCCTGCAACGCGCGGACCTGGGTTGGGCCCCGAAAGGCTGGTGGCCGCGCTATCCGGCGGATATTCCGTACAAACTGCGCGCGTTTGACGCCCTGTTCAACGAGCCGCTGGATACGGTCGCGTTCAGTCGTGGCTTGGGCGAGACGGCGTGGGAGAAGCTCGACCCAGCCAACCTCGACAAGGAAAACGGCCGCGGAGCCCGGTCGTTGTTCGAGGCGGTCCAGCGGCTGGGCATCGACCCGAAATTCGGCGGGTTTCGAGGCTACACGGCAAACGTCCTGGCGCCGGAGCTGCCGCTTGATCAGGCCCTACTGAAACTGTTCGAAGCCGCGCATCGCACGACCCGGCCCAATACGTTCGGCATGGAGCTGCCCTATCCGCGCATCGTCGATCAGCTTCCCGAACAGGTGAAAGTTTTGCCGGAGGGGGTCAGCCCCATTCTCGGGCAACTCGTGCTGAACATCATTGACGCGCATTACTGGGTGGAGCTGGCCTTCCGCCGCGTCGATCCGCATGCGCGCCTGGTAGCGGCGACGCGCTACAACACCGGGGAGGAGATGATCGACGCGTATGACTATTGCCCCGAGTTCGACGACCTGGCCCAAACCTGGGATGAGGCGTCGCTGTGGTACGCGGGGCAGAAGTGCGTGGACGCGCTCGACCTGGCGCGCATCAGGCTGCAAGCCTGGAAAGCCGAACTGGCCGAGCCTCCACCGCCTTTCGCGTTTGACTGCGAGACGCCCTGGGGCTGGGTGCGGATTCGCGGCTCAGGTAACGACTTCATCGATGCGGCCGGCGCCGTGGGGACGCTGCTGATTGTGGATCTGGGCGGCAATGACACCTACTTGGGCCCGGTCGCCGCTTCAAGTGCGTCTTACCCGCTCAGCCTCCTGCTCGATCTCGACGGGGAGGATGAATACTCGGCCGGTGCAGGGCCTGCGGCAGAGGCCGACGACTCGACCGGTCCGGCCTTACGCGGTGCCCCCGGTCCGGCACAGGGCGCCGGCCTGTGCGGCGTCGGCGTCTTGATCGACGCGGGTGGCGATGACCAGTACTCGGCCGAGCGTTACGCGCAGGGCGTGGGTCAGTTCGGGCTGGGGGTGCTCGCCGACTTGGCGGGCAACGACCGGTACGGGGTGCGCTACTCGGGTCAGGGCTGCGGCTATTTCGGCGTTGGTCTACTGTTGGATGTGGCGGGCATCGACAGCTACAACATTTACTGCGACGGCCAGGGTTTGGGCGGGGTCGCGGGCGTCGGCGTGCTCGCGGATCGTAGCGGCGATGACCGCTACATCGCCGAGCGCAAACACAGCGTCACCGGTCGGCCGTCGTACCATTCGCCAAACCTGGATGTGGGCGTCTCGAACGTGCAGGGCTGCGGTATGGGCCGCCGTGGCGACGGCGCTGACGGCCATGCGTGGGCCGGCGGACTGGGCGCGCTGCTTGATGGTGAGGGCAACGATTACTACTACGCCGGGAATTGGTGCATGGGCACGGGGTATTGGTTCGGAGTCGGCGTCCTTCACGATCGCAGCGGCGACGATGAGTATCACGGCGCGGTTTACTCGCAGGGCACCGGCGCGCACTTCTGCATCGGAGTGTGCATTGACGAGGCGGGCAATGACCAGCACTTGGCCGAAGAAAACTCGCACAGCAGCCTGGCGTGGGCGCACGATTTCACGATTGGCCTATTGCTGGACGCAGCCGGCGATGATGTGTACCGCGTGGAGGGGTCTGGCCTGTCCTACTCCATAAATCGCAGCCTGTCGATGCTGTTAGACCTGGCCGGAGATGACAAGTATCAGACTGATCTGGCGCGGCGCGAACAGGAGAAGGCCGGCCTGTGTCCGGGCTATGCTTGGAATCCGGAGGGCTTTCGGTCCCGCGGCATTGCGCAATACTTTGCGGACACTACCTCGCTCGGCCTGTTTCTCGACATCGGCGGTCACGATCAGTACCCCGTTCCGACGGCCACGCAGCCTGCTGAGATGGCCGAGCGGACCGATGTTGCCGCAAGCGCAAGGGCGGGCAACGACCGCCATTGGCTCGATCCACCAGATTCGCCGAACTGGGCCGACCGCAATTTCAGCGTCGGCGTGGATCGGGCAGAGGGGCAAGTGGATTTCAGGCCGCGCCCGGTGAAGCCGCCGAGCAACCCCCGATCGCGGCCATAGGATGCTTGGCGGGCCCCAGGCGGCGCGCCGGCGGCGGCCGGCTATCGATCCCAATGCGAGAGGTCTCGTCCCAGGTAAGCGGCCAGGGCGCGATTGGGCGCTCGGAAGCGCTCGAGCAGTCTCTGCCGGGTCTGAGCGGACATTGGCGGTGGGGCAAGCGCAGCGCGTACGGCCTGGCCGAAGCGCGAACGCTCCAGGATTGTGTAGGCCCAATCGCGCCAGGAACGCGGGATGAACTGTGCCGCGGTCGCAACCCCCGGAAGGGCGCGTAACGTCCGCGTGAGCCGCAATCGCGTTTGCCACTGCAAGTACTCGTCGCCGGCGTTAGCTCGAATGGGCCGGTCCGTCGCGGCCGCCGCGCCTGAGTTTACGCCAATGTGCGCGTAGATGCGGCGCAAAAGCGCGGTGGAATCGGCCTTCAGATCATCGAACAGCACCGTCAGCAAGGCCTCGGGTGGGAAGTAAGCCTGGTACTCCTCGATAGTGCGGATGTACTCGCTGGCCCGAACGGCCCGCGGGTCCGCGTCGAGAAAATCGTCGAAGGACTTGAACCAGGCGCAATTTCGCCCGAGCGCACGGGCGGTTTTGATCTGTTCGCAAAAGTCTGAGTACGTGCGTTCAACAGGATGTCGCACAATGTAGACCAGCCGCGCTTGCGGGACGAGTTCGGCGATTCGCCGCGCGCAGGGTGGATCCTGCTCGATGGAATACATGGGCGCCACTTCACCACAGAGCTGGTCCGCCCGGGCATGCGCAAAATGCGCGCGATACCAGGCCAAGCCGCGGTGAGCCTGGTCGCCGAAGAAGTTGAGTTCCTTTTTGCCGCGTGGCAGACAAATCTGCGGGTGCTGGCGCATGTACTGGTCAAGCGTGGTGGTGCCGCACTTGCGCGCCCCTATCACAAAGAACGACGGCAGCGGCCCGGCCGGCGCATCGCTTGCGAGCGGCGAGTCCAAGACAGCGGAAGCTTTCAACCGTTTCCTCCGTGTCGCACCGCCCCGCTGATTTATCGGCTGAGTAGCTCGGCGGCCGGATCAGCCCTACCACCAGCGCCGCTTTTTGCCCGCTGTAGAATCGTCCGTGGAGCCTTGGCGCTCATGCGAAATGCGCTCCAGGAGTTCCTCGTCCGATACGCGGCCACCTGTCAGCCGGCGCAGAACTTTCAACTTTTGGCGTGTATCTTCGTCCAAGTCCTCGGCGGTGGGCGAGCCGTC
>JAAYXS010000607.1 GCA_012515775.1 Phycisphaerae bacterium | reverse complement strand
CTTTCAACGAATGACCACAGCACTGAAACGGCGTAGTGCAAGTGGGGAGCCGACTTCTGGAGATCTGCTATTGCGGTTGCAACACGTTCCCGCGGCAAATGCGCGACAAGCCACGTGACCCAAGTGCTGGCCGACCCTGATCGGAAGTCGCGCATGATGGCAGCAATTGCCTCGTCCGGGAGATCATACCGGTGGCGAAGTGACTCTGCGCAACCGGCCGCAATATCTGACTCTGGACTCCTAAGCCCCGTTAATAGAAGCGGTACTGCGGGCCCACCTACTGAAACAATCCTTTCGAGAGCTTCGTCTCGAATGTCGGGGTCGACATCGGCGAACGCCCGGATAAGTCGTGAGAGCGCGTCGGGCTGGTGAACCCGGCTAAGCGACCACGCCGCCGCGCTGCGGAGGAAATACGGGCGCTGTTCGTCGTCCAGAATGGCAGATACGAGCCCGATCGCGTCCGAAGTGCCGGCCTCACCAAGCGCAATCACGGATTCAAGTTGCGTTTGCGGGGCGTTGCTGGTGTAGTACGGCCTGAACAGCGGATCCGCGGGCTGGCCGCACGTGGATGCTAGATATGAAGCCGCCTCAAGTCGGACATATACGTCTTCGTCGGCGTCGGCGGCTAGCGCAGACACCTCATCGCAGAACGAAGCGTCTCCGCGCAGGCGGGCGAGCTTCACCCCGGTGAATCTCAATGTGCGCTCTCGCGATTGCAGGAGTTGTCCAATGTGCGACGCGGGAGTCGAGCCCGGACAGCGGAGCGCTGCAACGGGAAACGGCGGAACCGCAGAGGCGATAACCTGGTTTTCATGCACTTCGCAACCAGGCGAAACGACCACGATTTGGCCGGGCGGCACCCGCCACGTGTACCGGTGACCGTCTGATTTTCGTCGGATTGTGATGCGCTCCTGCGAAGCCGCCTCTACAACGCCCGTGCGCGACGAGAACGTTGCATTCCATGCAATAGCGGTTTCGGAGCCCTCCGTCACCCCCTTTGTGCTGGAGCGCGTATGGGCTGAAGACGAAACGCCTGCACAGCAAAGTAATTGACGAACGGCTTGGCCTGCCACTTAACCCAGTTGCGTTCGTGCCAATAGGACAGGCCACCTCGGAGGTGCCCACTGCTCCAGTAGGACTCCTCGACAGCTTGGCAAACGGGGAAAGCTATCAGATCCCGGTCAACCATGCCGAAGTCCCAGGCCCGCGCCTCCTCTGCAGGACTGTGCGACATTGAGAGATCTGGGGCGGTCTTCGCACGGCTTTCGACACGTAACCCGCACTTGGTGCAGACGAGATCGGGAATTCGGACCCGCTTCCGCCTCACGTCCTTCCACAGCTTCGTATCAGTAGAGCCGCGCTCAAGCTCCCTCATGTCGTGGCCGTGGCGCCGTAGGTCGGCGCAAACTGCCCGGGTCCCGACGGCGCCGATGACAATCTTTCGAAAAAAGCTCGAATCAGGCTTGAACGCAAGGCGCGCCATGTTGCCCCTTCCGTGCCGCCCCTTGCCCGGCCGGGGCGGATCGGACCTCGCGAGCCCACGCGGCTCGGCGCTGCGCATGGCATAATAACCCTCCTGGCGTGCCCGTGCACGCCCCGGGGGTTTGCGCTGCCGGAGCGAGTCCGAAATCTGGGCAAAATTTGGCCGCCGCCTGCTCGGTGAGCTGCCAACTCGTCAGGCCGGGTTTGAAGGAGTTCGGGTCGGTGAAGACGCGCCGCACTAGGTCGAGCTTTTCGGGGCGCGTCAGGTCGGCCAGCGCGATAGTGTGGATTTCCTTGCGCGTGCCGGTGAAGTTGGTGTGGATTTCGGTGCGGCCGATGTCGCTGACGATCAGGAGCGGCAGGTTGTCAAAGCGCTTTGCGGTACTGTGAAAGTTGGCGGTAGGCTTCCGTAAGGGTCTTGTGCTTGCTCTTGCGCTTGTACTCCCAGGCGAATTTGCCGCGCCAGCAGACGTCGGCAAAGCCGCGATCGCCACGGGAACCGGCCGAAGCGGCGTCGGTGACGGCCACGCCATTCTCGAACGTCTGTTCCTCGCCGGTGGCGTCGGTTTCCGCCGGGGTGGGCTGGCCCAGCAGGCGGCAGAGGTCGAGAAAGTGCTCCTCCGAGGCCGCGCGTTCGAGTGAATTCGATGCGCGCCGATTTCTGGACGAACGGGCCGGAGTCAGTTCGGCGGACATTTGCGGTACATTGTGGGGTTTCAGCCCGCAACCGTCCAGAAGCCCAGCGGCAGTGCGGCATGCGCTCGCTCGTGCGAGAATCCGTCTCGCACACACTCCCGCGGAATCCTTTCCGCAACCCCCGGTCTATCAATACTCCCGTCACGCGACGTTCGCGGTTAGGGTGACTGCGTGCGGCGCCGCCGCCACTGCGGGAGCCCATTGTCGCACCCGGCATCCGGTGCGCGGGCGAATCGCCTCTTCGGCCGAAATGCTGATAGCTAATACGCGTTGCCGTTCGCAGGTAACATACATTACATAATTGAAAATTGCAGGGCCGCGCTCTACATATTCCGCCGCACGAGGTGCTCGACATGATTGACAAGCCACCAAAAGCGGAGACGAAGACGACGTCGAAATCGAAACGGCTACAAAGGAGGGTCCAGAGCCCGCGTCCAGATGCTGGTGACTCAGGGCAACAATGCTCTCGAAAAGCGGACCGGGAGAGGCACCTCGCCGAGAAGTTCTTCGCGCACCTAGGCGTGCGTATCGAGCGTGTAGAGTCAGGCCCTGTAGAACAAGCACCGGACGTAAAGGTAGAATGCATCCTAGATGGAAAACGCCGCACTATTTGGGTGGAACTGACGGACTATCAGGTCGATCAAAAACCCGGCGGCGGGGGTAGTCCGGCACGTCTCACCTGCAACGTTGGGCGCAGGACACTCGACAGAGCCCAAGAGATTTTCGCCGGGCAATGCCCGTCGATTTCGCTGGAAGTGATGGTTCGTTTCGACCACGAGGCGCTACCTCGCAAAGACCAGATCGAACCGCTTGCCCAGGAACTTGCCGCTTTCCTGCGCGATCACGCAGCGCAGGGGTGCCGTCAGCCCATAACATTCAACCGGCGACCGCGTGCGTTCGACGCGTACCCCCTTCTCCAGAGTCATGTTGAGAGCATTATTCTTTTCCGAACCTCGCACCTGCCTTACTGGCAACTCAATAACGCCCGGCATATCCACCTCTCGCCCGAAATCCTCGCGGACAGGATAAGTAGCAAAAACGAAAAACGAGCCGGCTATAAGGGGATACAAGCGGGCGAAGACTGCTGGCTTGTGATCGTGGCTAGTGGTGAAACATCGGCCGACCGTGCGGGCCCAGAAATCGCCGCCGCCGGTATTGTTGATAACCCTGCGGTTCTCCAAGCTGCGGGGCAAGGCGCGTTCGAGCGCATCTACTTCTGGGAGGCTGTACGTAATTGGCACAGGCTTATCTGGCCTGCAGAGTCGGCCGCGGACTGATGTTCGCACGCCACGCCGCGGAAGGCGATCACGTGCGCCGGCATGTGAAGGGGGTGTAGTTGGAAGAACTCCGGTCTTCAGGTTGCTTGCTCCGCCAGAGGATGCCCACAAGTGTGGCTCGAAGACAATTCTCGCGACGTTTGCAAGTTTTGGGTCTAGTTCTTAGTACAACGCGCGTGCGGGGGTACGCAAGCCTACGGCCAACCGCAGCTCAACCGAATCTGTGAAAATCTGTGAAATGTGAGAAGAAAAAAAAGACCTCCATAGATTGCACAGATTGAAACAGATCACACTGGCGGGCGGCACGCGGACGGGGTGGGCACCTGCCCGGATGGAAGGTTCTCGCCAGCATTTCGCGGCGGCAGGGGCAGGCGCGAGGGCGGACGACTGCGCGGGTGGGACGTTGTTGGCGGTATTCCGGGGCGGCACGCCCCGGCTCTGCTCTGGGAGCGTGCCCTACGGCACTGGGCGGGCGTGGACCGTTCGCGGTTCCCAGGATTTCATCCTGGGCTACGGTCATGGCGTGCCTACGGCAACGAGCTCTCAGCTCTCAGCCCTCAGCTTTCAGCACGAGCCGCACGGCCGATGGAAGTTAACGCTTTTTTTGCGGGGTGTGGAACGGGGAGGTGCGCGCTTGGCGTGCGACGTCGGCCACGGGGGGCGGACGCTACCTTTCGGGGCCGACGCTACCTTTGCGCTCGCTGGCGCTTCGGGCTCGGATCGGGCGGGTTCGGGTCGCGCGCTGGGTGTGCGACGTCGGCCGCGGTATTCCGGGGCGGCACGCCCCGGCTCTGCTCTTTACACTTCTTGATCCCTCGATCCCTCGATCCCTCGCGATGTATGGCGTGATAGCTATTCTTCTTCCGCGTGCTCGAATGGCGGGTTTGCGATAAGCATTGGGCGGCGCTGGGCTACGTTGACCAGCAATCCCAGCGCTAGGAAGTTCGCCCACAGGCTGCTGCCGCCGGCGCTGACGAATGGCAGCGTCATGCCGGTGATCGGCGCCAGGCCGACCGTCATGCCGATGTTCAGTAGCGCCTGGGCAACGATCATTACCACCACGCCGATCGCCAGCAGCCGGCCGAACGGATCGTTGGTCGCCGTGGCCACCTCGATGCCGAAGAATACGATCACGCCGTACGCCAGAATCACCAGCACGCAGCCGACCAGCCCGAACTGATGCCCGATGATCGCGAAAATGAAATCATTGTGCTCTTCCGGCAGCAGCCTGACGCGCGACTCCAGAAACACGCCGCGCCCCCAACCCTCGCCCGTCAGCCCGCCCGCCCCCAAGGCAATTTTCGACTGCCGCAGTTGATATCCCGGCCCGCGATGCCAGCGCTCGTCCGCCGTGTTCTGCTTGATTACCGTCAGCACCCGGTCCCGCTGATACGGCTTCATCCCGTAAATGAAAAACACCGGCAGCGTCGCGCAGCCGAGCAGAATGATCAACGCCAGGTGCCGCAGCCGCGCGCCGGCCACGAACAGCGTCAGAAACAGCACCGGCAGCAGCATCAGCATCATGCCCAGGTCCGGTTCCCTAAGGATCAGGACCATGGGCACGAGCGTCAGGATAAGCGGCGGCAGCAGCCCGCGCAGACTGCGGTACGAACTGCGAAAACGCAGATAGCGCGCCAGCGTCAGCGTAAGTCCGACCTTCATAAACTCGGCCGGCTGAACCGACAGCGGTCCCCAGGCCAACCAGCGCCGGGCATTGTTCCGCACCGGGATCAGCGGCAAGTCCGCGTAAATGTCGACCACCAGCAGAACCAGCAGTACGAGCAGTATCGCATAGCTGGGGTACGCCCACCGTCCGATCTTTTGGTAGCTCGGCACCAGCGCCGCCAACATTAGCAGCACGCCGGTAACCAGGTAGAACATCTGCCGCAGCGTCAGCGGGCCGATGGCTTGTATCACGCGCTCCAGCACCGCCGCCTGCGGCTCGACCGTCGGCGTCGTTGTAAGGCCGAGGGGCGCAACGGGATCGTTGGCCTCAGTGGCGTGAATGCACGCCAGTCCCACCGCCGCCAGAAAAGCTACCGGCAGGGCGATGCCCCAACCCAGCAGCGTCAGATTGAGCGGCGATGCCGGGGCCGTCATCTATTGCTCTCGCTCCAGCAGGTATTCGGCAATCTTCTTAACTACCGGGCCGGCCACGCGACCGCCCGAACCACCGAATTCGATTACCGTCGATATCGCGTATACCGGCCCCTGCGGCGCCGCCCCGCGCGGCGTACTCGCCGGTTGCGTATAGGCCATGTACCAGGCGTGCGCGATCGACTCCCCCTCTTCCAGTTCCGGAAACCGGGCGCTCGTGCGCCGGCCGATGCAGCG
>JAAYXS010000084.1 GCA_012515775.1 Phycisphaerae bacterium | reverse complement strand
TACGTGGCCGACCAGCAGTGAGCCGGCGAACATTGCCAACGTGCCGAGCCCGCCAGCGAGGCTGGTCGCGGCGACGCTCAGTTCAGTGGGCTCGGATTCGGGGGTCTCGGATTCGGGGGCTTCAAATTCCTCGGGCAGAAAGCCTTGCTGCCGCCCGACATATTCGAAACCGTCCGGCGCACTCAAGTAAGCCGGCACCGGCCCGGCCGCCAGTCCGAGCGCCAGGCATGCAAGCACGCTCGCGGCAAGGCCGAACCGCGTGATCGACCCGCAAACGGGGGCGCGCGAGCTGGACAAACCGTAGACCAGATCCGGCCGCGTTTTGAGCACGAATGCCAAGGCGGCGGCGGTGATCAGCGCTTCGCCCACACCGATCAGCATGTGAATGCCAAGCATAGCCGGGAGCACGCGCTGCAAGCCGGCTGTGCCGGAAAGCGCCAACTGGATGCTGATTGCGACGCTGGCGAGGCTGACAGCGCACCAGGCCGCGAACGCCCCGGCGGCGACGACGCGCGACGGCTGCTGCGATCCGGCTCGCACCGCCAGAAAGATGAGATATCCGCCAAACGTCCCCACTATGCCCATGTTGAAGATGTTGGGCCCGAGAGCTGTCAGGCCGCCATCGCCCAGCAGGGCCTGGAAGAAGATGACCACGCCCATGATCAGCGTCGCGGCCCACGGTCCGAGCAGTATGGCGGCCAGCGTACCGCCCAGCAGGTGCCCGCTGACACCGGCCGCGACCGGGAAATTCGCCATTTGAGCCGCAAAGATGAAGGCCGCCATGATTCCCATGACCGGCGGCAGGCGATGCTCGCCGCGCCGCGCCAACAAGCGCGCTGCGCTAACCAGGGCCAGCGCGACCAAGGCGGCGAACAGCAGGTTCACGCGCAGGCTGAAGAGCCCATCCGGCGCATGCAGCGCCAGCAGGTAAGATGGCTGCAAAACGGGTGCGGCGTTCATGTTCGCGATGCTCCGAGGAACCGACGGTATTACGATTATACCGGCAGTATTACCAGTCAGGCAAACCGTTCCGTTGCGGCGGGTCTCAGAATCAAACCCGGGTTGACCGCCGGCAAGTTCCCGGTTACCAGTGCGCCGACGGCTGGGGAGGAGCTTCACCCTCCCGTGTCGCCCCGAATCGATCCGGAACAGGAGTTAGTAATGACCAATTCACGCGTGCCCAAAGTCGGCGTACTGCTGTCCGGCTGCGGATTTCTTGACGGCGCCGAAATCCACGAGGCGGTATTTACTCTTTTGGTCCTCGATCAACACCAGGCGGAAATCGTCTGTTGCGCTCCCAATACGCCGCAGGCGACCACGGTCGATCATGTCGCGGGCCAGCCAGTGGCCGAAACGCGCAACGTACTGACGGAAGCGGCGCGTATCGCGCGCGGCCGTATTCGCGACGTGGCAACCGTTTCAGCCGGCGAGCTGGACGCGTTGATTTTGCCCGGGGGCTTCGGGGCCGCGAAAAATCTGTGCAACTTCGCGGAACGCGGCGGGGCCTGCGACGTTCATCCGGCCGTGGAGAAGCTGGTCGGCGACATGCTGGCGCAGCGCAAGCCGGTTGGGGCGATCTGCATCGCGCCGGCTTTGCTGGGGCGTGTCGCCGCTAAGCGCGGCCTAAAGCCACGGCTGACGATCGGCAACGACGCAGGCACGGCGGCGGCGCTGCGCCAGATGGGCTGCATTCACGAAGAGCGCGGAGCCACTGAGATCGCGGTCGACGAAGAGAACAAGCTGGTGACGACGCCGGCGTACATGCTCGGCCCGGGGCCGGCGGCGGTATTTGAGGGTATACGGAAGCTGGTGGAGCAGGTGCTGCGGATGATTTGAAGTCCGGTGCGTCGCTAAGTTGAGCGGGACGGGACGCACTGTTTAAACGTACTGTTCCCAAGCTTGAACCCGCACTGCTTGAAGCTGCGCTTTCAAGCAGTGGCACACCGCTTTCAGATCACCCAGTCCGCACCGTCGATGGAGGCGGTGCGAGCGGGTTGGATTTTGACGGACAGTTCCAGGCCCGAGCCGATGTCCACGAGCATGCTGCACAAATTCGGGTGCCGGCGCAGGTGCGCTACGAATTCGCCCAGCTCGTCGGCGTGCGACACGATGTTGTCGGTGACAATCACCGCGTTATGACCGAGCCGCGGCCAGAGGGCCTCAAAGCAGGCCGGCGTGCTCGCCTTGTCGGCATCCAGAAACACGAAGTCAAATGGGCCGCTCAGGTCCTTCAGCACGTCGGTGGCGCGGCCGTGTAGAACGCGAATAGTCTGGTCCAGTTGGGCGCGGGCGAAAGTCTCGCGGGCCCGGGCCACCTTGAGATCGTCGCGCTCGATCGACAGCAGCGCGCCGGCCTGCCGCGCCAACGCCGAACCGATCCACAACGCGCTATATCCGTAGCCGGTGCCCACCTCGATACCGCTACGACATCCGGCGGCGAGGATCAACGTGTGCAGGAACTCGGCCGATTGCCGCGGGATAGCGCGCGCATCCGTCCGGCCGCGTACGAACTGCTCGGTGCGTTGAATTTCGGCCCAGGTTGCCGGTCCGATCGTCTGCGGGAACATTCCGACTCCGTTTGAAAACGCCGTAGGGTGCGGTCATTGAACGCCGCATGGTGCGGTCACCCGCTCAAAACGCCGCACGATGCGGTCACCGGATTCTATGTCCGGCCGGAAAGGGGTTTACCAACGAGCCGCTTTGGTCGCGGGCGGGCGCTCTGGCTGGGCGTTGGCGGGAGCAAAGGGAATTACCGGGAAGCCGCTTTGCCCCATGCCTGGGGTAACGTGCGCAAAAAAACAGATGGAAGGTCTAGCCGTGGCGCACTTCCGACCTTCCATCTTGTGCCCGCGACGCGCTACAGGCGCCGCCGGCGGTTCGTGCGAGGCGTTCACACGCTTCGCACGTCTACATCTATAGCAAGCTTGCGCAAAATTTGCAGCAGCGCGCGCGGAAAAATTTTCAAAAATCTGTTCATCGCGCGCGGCCGGCGTCAAACGTGCGCGACGCCGCGATCGCACCTAGCTTCCGCACAAGACGCGCTTGCGGGCCGCGCTTTGAAGAGTCCGCCGTATGTTCCGCCGCGCGCTACACGCTAAACTAAGCGCACTATGAGCGACCAGATTAGCGATCGCAAAGTTAAGCGCGACAAGATTCGCGCGCTCGGTTCCGACCCGTACGGCGAGCGTTTTACCGGCCTGAGGCATCATGCCGACATCCGCGCCGCGGCCGAAAAACTTAATATTGAGCCCGGCCAGATTCTCGAGCAGCGCGATGCTGAATTCAGCGCCGCCGGCCGCGTCGTGCTCTATCGCGACATCGGCAGCTTAATCTTCATGACGGTGCGCGACCTGAGCGGCGACCTGCAATACGGCATCAGCAAAAAGATGATCGGCCAAGCCTGGCCCGTCGCCAAGCTCATCGATTTGGGCGATGTCGTCGGCGGCCAGGGGAAGCTGGGCCGCACCAAAACCGGCGAACTCACGCTCTGGCTGTCCGACTTCAAGCTGCTGAGCAAGGCCGTCCGCCCACCGCCCGAGAAGTGGCACGGACTGACTGACGTCGAGTTGCGGTACCGCAAGCGCTATGTCGATCTGTTCGCGAATCCTGAGTCGCGCGAGATCTTCGTCAAACGCAGCCGGATTATCGATTACGCACGGAAGGTGCTGCAGCAGCGCGGGTTTATCGAGGTCGAAACGCCGGTGCTCCAGCCGATTTATGGCGGAGCGGCGGCGCGGCCGTTCCGCACGCACCACAACACGCTGGATTTGGACTTGTACCTGCGCATTTCCCCGGAGCTGTATTTGAAGCGCTGCCTGGTCGGCGGACTGGAGCGCGTATTCGAGCTGGCGCGCTGCTTCCGCAACGAAGGCATCAGCCCGCGCCACAATCCCGAGTTCACGATGCTGGAGCTGTACCAGGCGTACGG
>JAAYXS010000606.1 GCA_012515775.1 Phycisphaerae bacterium | reverse complement strand
CGGAGGTTAAATGGCTGGTCTCAAGACTGCTCCAGGGGGTGCCGGCGGCATCGCGGTCAATTGCGTGAACTCAGCCATGGGCGTTGGTCTCCTCCCGCAGGCCTGCCAGTCCGCGACCGCCGCGAATCCCAGAACCTTCCAGCACGCACTGTGCGTCTATCCGTATCGGCGGGAACTCAACGAGGCGGGTTTCTTTCCGCCGCTGGGATTGGAGCTCATAGCGGCCGTCGTGCAACAGTACGCGCGCTCACTGGACCTCATTGATTTGCGCGTGGTGCCCAACCGCACGCTAAGTTACCTGCGGCCACAGACGGATCTGGTGTGCTTCTCCATCAACTGGGATCGAGATCGCGAATTCCTGGAAGAGGAGATTCGTTCCGTGCCGCCCGGAATTCTCACGGTGATCGGCGGCCGGCACGCCACGGAAAACCCGGGCCGGTGGCTGGCGGATTTTCCGAACGTCGACCTGGTTATTCGCGGCGATGGCGAAGATGCGCTGGACGAAGTGTGCCGCGGGGTCCCCTTGAATCAGATCGCCGGGCTGAGCTTTCGCCAAAACGGCCTTATTGTTCACAATCCCAATCGCAGTCTGGGGCAAGTGCGCGACGATCTCTATCCGGATCGGGAGGCTCGCCGCCAGGATTACGTCGTTACCATCAAGGGCGCTCGCGCTGGCATCGCGGTCGACTCCATCGCAACGTCGCGCGGCTGTCCCAACCACTGCGCCTTCTGTTCGTTCAACCGCAATCCGTGGGGTGAGATGCGCCGCTGGTCGGCGCGCTCGCCAGAGTCCGTGGTCGATGAGCTGGGGAGAATACAGGCGCGCCTGATCGGGTTCGTGGACGACCTGTTCACGCATGACCTGGAGCGAGTTGAGCGCATCTGTGACTTGGTCCTGGCGCGCGGCATTCGCAAGCGCTACTTCGTGAACGCGCGCCTGGAGATCGCCCGGCGCCCGGACGTATTGCGCAAGATGGAACAGGCCGGCTTCTCCATGCTTATGCTGGGCGTTGAATCGGCTCACGACAAGACCTTGCGGTCCATGCGCAAGGGCTTCGACGTGGCGCGGATCCGCAAGTATTTTGAAGTGCTGCGCCACAGCCGCATGTTTTTGCACGGCTACTTCATCGTCGGCTGTATTGGCGAGAGCCGCGAGGACATGCTGCGGATCGCACCGTTCGCGCGCGAGCTGGGTCTCGACACGATCGCCCTCTCGGTTTTGCGCTCCAGCCCGTATTCGGGTCTGGACGAGCTGGTGGCGAGCAGCCCCGGCTACCACATAGCCCCCAACGGCAAGATCTACTCTGACCAGTGCTCGGTTAAAGAGCTCGGTGCCCTGCGCCGCCGGATATACCACCAGTTCTACACGCCCGGGCAGATTGCCCGCGTCACTCTGAAGGCATTGCGAAACGATGCCTTAAGCTTCCTTCCGGGTTTCCTGCCACATCTTCCGCAGGTCAGCATGGCGGCGCTCAGCCACGCGTGGCGCAAAGCTCGTGACCGTCGGCGGAAGCGGCGCCTCCGCAGCGCTGCTCAGCCTGCTGAGTAGCCGACGTTCCGCCGGCCGCAGGCCACGCGGCTTCAACCGCGCTCAGGAGGTCCTCGCGCGAGAAATCACCGATGGCGATGATCTCGACTTCATCGATGTTCTGGAGTGCTGTGAGAGCCTTGCGTATTGCCTCGGCCGTCTCCGGGT
>JAAYXS010000605.1 GCA_012515775.1 Phycisphaerae bacterium | reverse complement strand
ATCGCCAGCGGATCGCTGGCCTTCTCTCCCAGGCGGAAGGCGGGCGTCGGCGAAGTCGGGCCAGCCAGCACGTCGGCCTGCTCGAACGCACGGTCGAAATCCTGTTTGATCAGCCGCCGCACCTTCAGAGCCTTGCTGTAATACGCCTCGTAATAGCCGCTGGAAAGCACGAACGTGCCGAGCATGATGCGGCGTTTGACCTCCGGCCCGAAGCCCTCATCGCGCGAGGAACTGTACAAATCGATGAGGTCGTTCGGCGCGGCCGTCCGGCGGCCGTAGTGCACGCCGTCGAACCGCGCCAGGTTGCTCGAGCATTCCGCCGTCGCCACGACGTAATAAGCGGCGACGCTATAACGCGAGTGGGGCAGCGAGACCTCGACGATTTTCGCGCCCAGGCTGCGATAAACCTCTAGCGCCGCTTCAATCGCCGCCCGCACTTCCGGATCCAGCCCTTCCCCGAAGTATTCTTTCGGCACGCCGATGCGCAGGCCGGCCGCACATTGGGCAAGCTGCGAATCCCCCAGGGCGGCCGTGTACTGCGGTACCGGCTCGGCGACACTGGTCGAATCATGCGGGTCCTGTCCGGCGGCCACTTCCAGCAGCAGCGCTGCATCCGTGACATTCGTGGCCAGCGGCCCGATCTGGTCCAGGCTCGACCCGTACGCCACCAGGCCGTAGCGTGATACGCGCCCGTACGTTGGCTTCAGGCCCACGACGCCACACAAGCTGGCGGGCTGGCGGATGGAGCCACCCGTGTCGGAGCCGAGCGCCAGGGGGACCATTCGGGCGGCGACGGCGACGGCCGAACCTCCGGACGAGCCGCCGGGGACGAAATCCGCGTTCCAGGGATTTCGGGTCGGGCCCATGCCGCTGTTTTCGGTGGACGAGCCCATCGCGAATTCGTCCATATTGGCTTTTCCGACGATCACGGCGCCGGCTGCCTCAAGGCGATCGATTACGGTGGCGTTGTACGGCGAGCGGTATTCCTCCAAGATCTTCGAAGCGCACCGGGTCCGACCCGCCAAGGTGCAGATATTGTCCTTCACAGCGATCGGCACGCCTGCCAGGGGGCCGACCGGCTGACCGGCCGAGATGGCCGCATCGATTGCGGCGGCGCGCTGGCGGGCGTGCTCCGGCGTCAGCTCGAGAAGGGCGTGCAGGGGCGGGTCACGCTGCGCGATGAGCGCCAGTGCTTCCTGGCAAACTTGCTCAGCTTTCAGCCGCCCGGCTGAGACGTCAGTTGCGATCTGTAACGCCGAATTCATAGGTTTCATTAATTCACGGGCTTCTTCGGACGCACCCGCGCAGTTTGGTTCGTAACCGGGCCGGCCGCAAGGGGGGGAGGGCAGGGGCACAGACGGGCGGGCGCGGGTTGCCGAGGCATACCGCAGGGGCCGATTTGGGGTTGACTTTTGCGCGGGCTGCCCGATAAACTCCAACCGTTGTATAGTGCCGCCGTTGGACGGCCGATATTTTGAACACATGGGACGAACTTTGCGAAACAAGCAGACATGACCGGGCCTAACTTGGAGCGGCGAACAGCCGCGGACCTGGCATGGTTTCGTCCCGGAAGTGTCGAACTTAGCCCGTATGCAATTCCTGCTGGTGTCGGCGACTGTAGCGAACCCGCTCCCATGAGGAATTTGTCCACATGGTGAAGGTGCAGTTGCCCGACGGCACTGTTGTCGAGCATCCCGACGGGGTCCGCGTCGTAGACGTGCTGCGCGCCCTCAGCCCGCGCCTGGCCGATCAGGCCGTCGCCGCCAAAGTCGACGGCCAAGTGGTCGAACTCTCTACGCGCCTGACTGACGGGCAAGTAAAGCTCACGGCTCTGAAAATCGACGATCCCGAAGGGCTCCACGTGGCCCGCCACAGCGCCGCTCACGTGATGGCCGAAGCGATTTGTCAGCTTTGGCCGAACACGAAGCTGGTCTACGGCCCGCCCGTTGACAACGGTTTCTACTACGACATTGATCTCGATCACAGCCTGACGCCCGAGGATTTTGAGCGGATCGAAGCCAGGATGGCCGAAATCGTGAAGGAGAACCGGCCCTTCGTCCGCTACGAGATGCCGCGCGACGAGGCCATGCGCAAGCTCGAAGCCGAACGCAACGAATACAAGATCGACAACGCGCTGCGGGCCGAGGGTGACACGCTGAGCTTCTACTCCACCGGCGAGCCGGGCAAGAGCTTTGAGGACCTCTGCCGCGGCCCGCACGTGCCCAGTACCGGCCGCATCGGCGCGTTCAAGGTGAGGCAGGTTGCCGGGGCCTACCACCACGGCGACGCCACCAAGCAGATGCTGCAGCGCGTCTATGGCACGACCTGGCCGAACAAGAAGGCGCTCCAGGAATACCTCCACATGATGGAGGAGGCCAAGAAGCGCGACCACCGCAAGCTGGGGCAGGAACTGGGGCTGTTCACGATCAGCCCGCTGGTGGGGACCGGGTTGATTCTGTGGAAGCCGCACGGCGCGACTATCCGGCACGTGCTGGAAGAGGAGCTGCGAAAAGAACTCATCGCCCGCGGGTATCAACTGGTTTACACGCCGCACATCGGGCGGCTCGACCTCTATCGCACCAGCGGGCACTTCCCGTACTACCGGGAAAGCCAGTACCCGCCGCTGTTCGAGTCGGAGCGGGCCCGGATGCTGAACCGGCTCTGGGAACTGGCCGGAGAGGCGGGTGAGCAGGCCAGTCCGGCGGAGATCGAGCTGTTCAGCGACGTTGCGGCCGAGCACGAGGATTTGCGGCAGGCGGGTTATCCGAAGAGCGCCCCGCGTGAAGAGCGTCAGCGGCGCATCCGGGCGTGGCTGGCGGTCGAAGACGGGTACCTGCTCAAGCCGATGAACTGCCCGCACCACATTCAGATTTACACGTCGGAAGCGCGGAGCTACCGCCAGTTGCCGGTGAAGCTGGCCGAGTTTGGCCAGGTTTACCGCTATGAGAAATCCGGCGAAGTGAACGGCATGACGCGCGTCCGCGGCTTCTGCCAGGACGACGCCCACGTATTCTGCACGCCGCAGCAGTTGCCCGATGAGATCGCCGAGTGCGTCGATCTGTCGCAATTTGTGCTGAAGATGATCGGCCTGACCGACTATCGCGTGCGGATCGGCCTGCGCGACCCGGACAGCAAGAAATACATCGGTTCCGACGAGAACTGGCGCATGGCGCAGGAAGCGCTGCGCCGCTCGGTTGCGGCCGCCGCCTTGAACTCGTCCGAGGAAGTGGGCGAAGCGGCCTTTTACGGTCCGAAGATCGACTTCGTGGTCCGGGACTGCATCGGCCGCGAATGGCAACTCGGCACGGTGCAGGTGGACTACAATCTGCCCGAGCGTTTCGGCCTGACGTACATTGGTGAGGACAATTCCGAGCACCGCCCGGTGATGGTCCATCGCACGCTGTTCGGCAGCATGGAGCGCTTCGTCGGCATTCTGATCGAACATTTCGCGGGTAAATTCCCGCTGTGGCTGGCGCCGGTTCAGGTGACGGTCTGTTCGGTCAGCGAGAAGTCCGCCGCGTATGCGGCGGAGGTTGCAGCGGCCTGCCGCACGGCCGGACTGCGAACGGAGCTGGATAACAGCAGCGAACGAATCGGGGCTAAGATCCGCAGCGCCACCATGATGAAGGTGCCGTACATCCTCGTGGTGGGTGAACAGGAGATGCGGAACGGAGCAGTAAACGTGCGCACGCGCGAAGGGCAGCAGTACGGCAGTTTCCGGCTGTCCGACTTCCTGGCCGCGTGCGCGACTGAGATTGCCACTCACGGCGAAAAGACGCCGGCGCCGGGCGGCCAGGCCCCGGCGGTAGAAGGTGCGTCTGTGACGCACGCTGGAGGTTAAGTAACATCGCTCAGGAAATGCGCAGAAACGAGCAGATTCGCATCTCGCCGGTGCGCGTCATCGGTGAAGCAGGCGAACAGCTCGGGGTCATGCCTGTAAATGAGGCCATGCGGATGGCCCACGAGGCGGGCATGGACCTGGTCGAGGTCGCACCGAACGTGCGGCCGCCCGTTTGCCGCATAATGGACTACGGCAAATGGAAGTACTTGCAGAAGAAGAAGACCAAGAAGAGCCACGAGCAGGCGCTGAAAGAAGTTCGCCTGCGGCCCAAGACCGACGATCACGATCGTGGCATCAAGCTGCGGCAGGCCGAAAAGTTCTTGAAGGCCGGCGACAAGGTGCAGTTCACGATGCGATTCCGGGGCCGCGAACGAGCTCATCGCGAGATCGCTTTCTCATCCTTGCGCGAAATCGCGGATCAACTCGGCGAAAAGGTGAAAGTGGAACGGCCGCCCTCGATGGACGGGCGGAACATGATCATGATCCTTTCGCCGGTGAAGGGCGCCTGGGGTGAAGGCGAGGCGGCCGAGGACGAGCACAGCTCGCCCGAGCGCCCGGCCGTAGTTCGCCCGCCGGAAGCGCGCCCGCCGCAAGATCACGTTCCGGCTCCGCAGACGATGTCCGCGACGACGGCGGCTGAAGAAGCGTGATGGGCTTTTGGGGCCCGCGGGTTTCAACTCGAACTGACCGCGAACTCCTTAGCCGGGGATCAGGAGACGATTAGTTTGGCGGTCTTACCGAATCGCCCGCCAGGGTGGGGCCTCGCACCCGCTTGGCTCATCCGAACACACTGCTCGCGCGTTTCGCGCCGGAATGTCTTCAAACCGCTTGATCCTCGCCAGGCGCGGGGCTTGGGGGTCGACTCAGCCTGCCTTACGGCCCATCATAAGCGCGTCGCGCCGCTACAGTATGAGCCTTCCCGGCCTGAATGCCGGTAGCCAGGAATACCTGTATGCCGAATCTTGTTTGGATCGCCACCATGTTCTTGCTCGCGTTCGCTCAGCTCCCACCGCCCGGCCCTGGCATGGCGCCCGAAACGCAGCCGGCCGCGGCCGCTCCATCCTCCGCGACGGTGACCGGCTTCATCCGCAAGACTGTAAGCGTGGATGACCAGAGCTACGCCTACGTCGTCTATGTGCCGCCGGACTACACTCCCGAGCGCCCCTGGCCGGTCATCCTCTTCCTGCACGGCGCTGGCGAGCGCGGGGAGGATGGATTCCTCCAGACAGATATTGGCATCGGCCGCGCGATCCGCCGGCACCATCGCAATATTCCGGCCATAGTCGTCATGCCGCAATGCCGGCCGAATGAGGCCTGGGTAGGCCCGATGGCGGGCATGGCTTTGCGCTGCGTCGAGCTGACCTCACGCGAGTACAACCTGGACCCGAGGCGCGTATACCTGACCGGCCTCTCACTGGGCGGACACGGGGCTTGGATGCTGGCGGCAAGTTACCCCGACAAGTGGGCGGCGGTCGTGCCGATTTGCGGCTTTGCTGAATACGCCGAGTCCACGGGCCTGGCCGAGAAAATTGCCCCTCGTCTGACGGACATCCCGATCTGGTGCTTTCACGGCGCGGCCGACAAGATGGTCCCGGTCGAAAAATCCCGGGAACTGGTGGAGGCCATCAAGGCGGCCGGCGGCAAGAGTGCCTGGTACACCGAATACCCGAACGGCAACCACAACGTCTGGGACAAGGCGTACGACGACCCGGAACTGTGGCGCTGGCTATTCGCGCAGGAAAGAGTGGATCGTAAAAGTGAATAGTGGATAGTCGCGGGGGCGCCCTGACTATCCACTACTCACATTCAATTCTTCAGTTCTTTACGCCAGCATCACCATCAGCGCGTTCTGGGCGTGCATGCGGTTCTCGGCCTGATCGAAAATGGCCGAGTTTGGCGTGCGCGACGTGGCGTAATCGATCTCCTCGCCGTAGTGGGCCGGCAGGCAATGCAGGATGATGGCGTCCGGCTTGGCGTAGCTCATCAGCTTGCCGTTGATCTGGAAGCCGGCGAACTTCTTGCGGCGAGCCTCAGCTTCGGCTTCCTGACCCATGGACGCCCAGACGTCCGTATACAGCACGTCGGCGCCTTTAGCCCCGTCGGCCAGGTCATTCGTCACGCGGATCGTGGCGCCGGTCTCGCGCCCGATCGCTTGCGATTCCTCGAGCACCTGCGGCAGCGGCTCGAAGCCCGGCGGCGTCAGGACGGTCATGTTCATTCCCACGCGGGCCGCGCCGTACATCAGTGAATGCGCGACGTTGTTGCCGTCGCCGATGTACGTCGCGCTGAGGCCCCGCAGCCGGCCCTTGCGTTCCTGAATCGTCAGCAGGTCGGCCAGAATCTGGCAGGGGTGCTCGAAGTCGCTGAGGCCGTTGATGACCGGCACGGTAGCGTACTTGGCCAGATCGACGACAATCTGGTGGCCGAAGACGCGGGCCATGATGATGTCGGCGAAGCGCGACAGCACGAGCGCGATGTCTTCGGTCGTTTCGCGTTCGCCGAGCTTGATGTCCGAAGGGGCCAGGTAGATGGCGTGCCCGCCGAGCAGCGTCATGCCGGTCTCGAACGAGACGCGCGTCCGCAGCGACGGCTTCTGGAAGATCATGGCCAGCGTCTTGCCCGCCAGCGGCGCGGCGCGAAACGTGGCGGCCCGGTCGGCCTTGAGCTCCGCGGCCCGCGCCAGGATCGCATTGATCTCCTCCCCCGTCAGGTCCTTCATCGAAAGCAGACTTCGTCCGCGCAGATTGATCGCCATCGCTCAACTCCCTCTTGTATCCCGGTTTGTCGATTTTGCAGAAAGACCCCTAGATCGTTTGATCCCTGGATCCCTCGCCTACCATCCACGGCCATCGGGGCGGTCCCCGGGCCGAAAGAGGCGTAGTCTACCCCTTGTTCAAGCGGCTTGGTAGGTCATGGTCGATCGCGTCCCGTCGCGGGGCATCCGGCGCCTTGATGTGGGGCGCTTACAGGCACGCCGTGGCGTCCGGCGTTCACTCGCCCGTAACCTCGCCTTGCCGCTTTGCGGATATTCCGCGCTGCCTGCGGAGTTTCGCGACCGGGCGAGACGGTGCGGATTACAAGGCGCGAGACGTAAAGCTTTCGCCGAAACGCACTTACGGTTATCATTCCGCGACCGATTCTGGTACGGGACGTGCCAGATTCCGCTAAATTGCCGCGTGCGGCGTTTCGTGGGCGCGGCGCTCCGTGGGTGCGGCGCTCCGGTGCGGTGCTTCGTGAGTGCGGCTCCGCGGGTGCGGCCTGCGGGTGCGGCCTGCGGGTGCCATGCCCAAGCTGTAAGCGCGGGCATGCCCGCGCTTACAGCTTGGGCATGGCACCCGGCTTGGGCATGGCACCCACGGACCAAGGCACGCGGCACCCGGTGGCCGGTACCGGCCTTGGGCAGGCACCTGGCGACCGGCGCTTTACCGGACTCGTGCTGCGCCGGGCAGCCACGGTCCCGGCTGGCGGCCGGGTTGTTGCGATCCAGCCCTTCGGAGAAGAGTATGTCTGGTTCGTCTCATCACGAACATGACCACAGCCTGGCCGGGCAAGTTAAGGCGGCCACGGGCGAATCCGTCTTCAACTGCTACCAATGCGGCAAGTGCTCGGCGGGCTGCCCGTTGGGCCCCGAGATGGACCTCGCGCCGAACCAGGTCCTGCGGGTGCTGCAGCTTGGCCTGCCGGCGCTGGAAGAAGAGGCGCTGAAGGCGGAGTCCATCTGGCTGTGCCTGGCCTGCGAGACGTGCGCGACGCGCTGCCCGCAGGAAGTCAGTATCCCGAAGATCATGGACTACTTGCGGGAAGAGGCCCTGCGGCGCGGCGTGGCAAACCCGAAGGCCAAGGACATCCTCGCCTTCCACCGCTCGTTCCTCGATTCCATCAAGAAGAACGGGCGGCTGCACGAGGTCGGGCTGATTTCGGCTTACAAAATGCGAACCATGCACGTGTTTCAGGATGTCAATGTCGCGCCCAAGCTGCTCATGCGCGGCAAGCTGAAAATCCTGCCGCACAAGATCAAGGGCCGCGACGCGATCGCGGCCATGTTCGACCGCTGCGCCGCCGCGAGCGCGCATGCCGGCCAAACCACGGGCCATCACGACGAGGCGGATAAGAGATGAAAATCGGCTACTACCCCGGTTGCTCGCTGCTGGGCTCCTCGCGTGAATACGGCGAGTCGTTGACGGCCATCGCCCCGCTGCTGGGGCTCGAGCTGACCGAAGTCCCGGACTGGAACTGCTGCGGGGCCAGCGCCGCTCATAGCCTGAACCACAAGCTGGCTTTGGCGCTGCCCGCCCGCATTCTCGCCCTGGCCGAGCGGGCCGGGCTTTCTGAGCTGCTGGTCCCCTGCTCGGCCTGCTTCACGCGCCTGGCCGGCACGCGGTACGAGCTTTCGAAGGACGAGAACCTGCGGCGCGAGATCAGCCGCATCATCGAGCTGCCTTACGCCGGCACCACTCGCGTCCTGAACGTGGTCGAGGTGCTCAGCCGGGCGGCGGCGAACGGCCTGAAAGAGAAGGTGAGCAAGCCGTTCGGGCGCAAGGTGGCCTGCTATTACGGCTGCTACCTGACGCGGCCTGCGGCCCTCAATACGTGCAAGCGGGCTGAAGATCCGCAGGAGATGGACGACATCGTCAAGGTCTGCGGGGCCGAGCCGATTGATTGGCCGTTCAAGGTCGAGTGCTGCGGGGCGGGGCTCTCGGTGGCCAAGCTGGACTCGGTCGCCCGATTGTCGGGGCAGATCGTGGATGACGCGGTCAGGCGCGGGGCCGAGGCGATCGTGGTGGCCTGCCCGATGTGCCACACGAACCTCGACCTGCGGCGCGATGCGATTCAGCAATACCGCAACCAGCAATATTCGATTCCCGTGATTTACATCAGCCAGCTCATCGGCCTGACCATGGGGCTGAGCCCCGACAAGCTGGGCATGCAGCGCCATCACGTTCCGGTGCGCTTCGAGCGGGCAGCACAGACTATTTCCACGCCTGCGCCGGCGGCCGCCGCGAGTGCCGCCGCACCGGCCCAGGCCGGCACAGCAGAGAAGAGAGGCTAGACCATGCCGCGCATTGGTGTTTTTGTCTGCCATTGCGGAGAGAACATCGCCGCCACGGTCGATGCCGCCGCGGTCGCCCAGGCGGCGGCCGGTTTCCCGGGCGTGGTGCACAGCGTTGATTACAAGTACATGTGCTCGGACCCCGGGCAGAACCTGATCCGCGACGCGATCCGCGAGAAGAAGCTGACCGGCGTCGTGGTGGCGGCCTGTTCGCCGCGTATGCACGAGCCGACGTTCCGCCGCACCTGCGCGGACGCCGGGCTGAACGCGTTCCTGTGCGAAATGGCGAACTTGCGCGAGCATTGCTCGTGGGTGCACGAGAAATTGCCGGCGACGACCGAGAAGGCCATCGACCTGGTTCGCATCATGGTCGAGAAGGTCAAGCGCAATCGCCCGCTGTTCCCGATCAAGGTGCCCGTCACCAAGACGGCCCTGGTCATCGGCGGCGGCATTGCCGGCATTCAGGCCAGCCTGGATATCGCCAATGCCGGGCACAAGGTCATTCTGGTCGAGCGCGACCCGTCGATCGGCGGGCACATGGCCCAGCTTTCGGAGACCTTCCCGACGCTGGACTGCTCGCAGTGCATCCTGACGCCGCGCATGGTCGAAGTCGCCCAGCACCCGAATATCACGCTGTACACTTATTCCGAGCTGGAGAAGCTCGAGGGCTTCATCGGCAACTTCAAGGCGACCATCCGCAGAAAGGCCCGCTGCGTCGATGAAAAGCTCTGCACCGGCTGCGGCATCTGCGCCCAGAAGTGCGCGACGAAGAAGATTCCGAGCGAGTTCAATGCCGGCCTGGGCAACCGGACCGCGATCTATGTCCCGTTCCCGCAGGCCGTGCCGAACAAGCCCGTCATAGACAAGGCGCATTGCACCTACTTCCGCACCGGCAAGTGCAAGGTGTGCGAGCGCTTCTGCGAGAAGAAGGCCATTCGCTTCGACCAGGAAGACGAATTGATCGAGGTTCCGGTCGGCGCGGTCGTCGTCGCCACCGGCTACGACATCAAGCAGACCGACTTCTTCCCCGAGTACGGCTACGGCAAGTACAAGGACGTGGTCAACGGCCTGCAGTTCGAGCGGCTGGCTTCCGCCTCCGGCCCGACGCTGGGCGCGATCAAGCGGCCGTCCGACGGCAAGGCGCCCGAGACGATCGTCTTCATCGCCTGCGCCGGCTCGCGCGACCCGGCCAAGGGCATCAACTACTGCTCGAAAATCTGCTGCATGTACACCGCCAAGCACGCGATGCTCTACAAGCACAAGGTGCACAGCGGCAAGGCGTATGTCTTCTATATGGACATCCGCGCCGGCGGCAAGATGTATGAGGAATTCGTCCGCCGCGCGATGGAGGAGGACGAAGTTCACTACGTCCGCGGACGCGTGTCGAAGATTTACGAGCGCGACGGCAAGCTGATTGTGAAGGGCGTCGACACGCTGCTGAACTCCCGGCCGGTCGAAATTCAGGCCGACATGGTCGTGCTGGCCACGGCCATGGTCGCCGATAAGGACGCCGAGGAACTGGCGCAGAAGCTCAAGGTCAGCTACGACGGCGACCATTTCCTGTCCGAGGCGCACCCCAAGCTGCGGCCGGTCGAGATGAATACGGCCGGCGTGTTTGTCGCCGGCGCTTGCCAGGCGCCAAAGGACATTCCCGAAACCGTGGCCCAAGCATCGGGCGCGGCGAGCAAGGTAACGGGACTGTTCTCGAAGGACGAATTGCAGCGCGAGCCGGTGGTCGCGAAGGTCAACCGCTGTGCCCCGCCGCTGTTCTCGACCTGCATCGGCTGCTTCCTCTGCGAATCGGCCTGTGCATATCAGGCCATCGAGCGCGAGGAAATTCGCGGCCGCGACGGCAAGCTGATCAAGACCGTGGCACGCATCAACGAGGGCGTTTGCCAGGGTTGCGGCACGTGCGTGGCGCTGTGCCGGTCGAAGTCTATAGATTTACAGGGCTTCACAAACGAGCAGATCTTCGCCGAACTGCTCGCGTTGTGAGCAATGGCGAGAGCTGAAAGCTGAT
>JAAYXS010000604.1 GCA_012515775.1 Phycisphaerae bacterium | reverse complement strand
CGGGCGTTTGTGCGGTCCGCGTTTTTGGCTAAACTACGGCCCTTCCGACTGGTTGAGGAGTGATATGCCCAAGAACAAATCACAGCAGGCTCAAATCGGATCTGACACCCGTTCAGCCGGTGCAGCAGTCCAGACATTGAGCACCCCCTATGCCGCATTGCTGCGGACTCTCGGAGCGTTCTTTCTGCTGATCTCGATCACAATGTCGGTCATGCTGGCGCTTTCAACGCTCGGCTCTCTGAAACTGCCGGGTTGCGGACCGGGCAGCGCCTGCTCCGACCTGTCGAATGGCTTTTGGGGCAGCATCCGCTGGAGCGAAACGGGAAAGTGGCCGGTGGCCTACCTTGGGCTGGCCTACTTCGTCGCAGTATTGGTGGCCTGGCTGGCGGCGCCGGGCGGCATCGCGAGCCTTTTCCGGTGGTTGATCCGCTTCGGCGCGGTGGTTTCGGTGGGCTTCATGATGGTGATGATCAAGGAGTGGCATTTCTGCAACTACTGCATCGGCGCTCACGCGGGCAACATCGCCTTTTGGTTCGTGGCTGAAGCGACCCGCTGGCGTCAGATTCCATCGCTGAAACCCATCGCCATCTTCATTGTGGCGTTCGTGGTCGCTACGGGCGGGCTGAAAGCAGCCGACGCGCGCGTCCGCCACGAGGCCGATCAGCAGGACAAGCGTGATTTGGAGGAGTCCATCGCGGGCCTGTTGGAGAAAACCGACGCCGAAATGAGGGCTGCGCAACAGGCGGCGCCCGCGCCGCGATCCCCGGCGGACCAAGGCGACAACCCGGTGACGCCGGCTCCCGACGCACGAGCCGCGTCCTCTGCACCGAACCCCTCAGCTCCGCCAGGTGGTTCAGACTCCGGGTTCAAGGTGACCATCGGGCGCGGAGAAGATGCCAGGGAACTCCCGATCCGCAAAATAGAGCCAGGCGAGACTCCTCAGCCGCGCCCCCAGACTGCTCCCGCTCAGGGCCCGTCAAACGAGCAACCGGCGCCGGCGCCCGCAAAGAGCCAGTCTGGTACGGCCCAGAATAAACCCGGTGAACGGCCGGACAAACCTCCGCTGCCGCCCGGCTGGGACTGGGACACCATCCTCAGCCAGGATGATCCATTCAAGGACGGTTTTTGCGGCCTGTACGTCAAGGGTCCGAAGGAGGCGTCCGTTCGCATCGTGATGTTTACGGATTACCAGTGCCCGGACTGCAAGAGAGTTGAAAGCGAAATTCAGGAAGTGCTCAAGAAGTACCCGAATGACGTTTCGCTCTCAGTCAAGATGTTCCCGTTCTGCCTGGACTGCAACCCGACCGTCGACCGGACGCTGCACCCCAACGCCTGTTGGGCGGCGCGCGCCGCTCACGCGGCCGGCATTCTTTGGGGCAACGACGGCTTCTGGAAAATGCACGAGTGGTTGTTCGATCGCAAGGGGATATTTCAAACCACCAAGATACTCGAAGACGGCGTGCGCGAGATCGGCTACGACCCGCAGGGCTTCATCAAGGTCGTAACCGGGCCCGAGACCCTCAAGCGGATCGAAACTGAAATTAAGGAAGCCCGTTGGTGCGGCATCTACCAAACTCCGATGGTCTTCATCAACGCGCACGAAATTCGCGGCTGGCGAACGACGAACGCCGTGCCGCGTGCGGTCGAAGCTCTGCTACAGCGTCGCCCGCCGGCGCGTGACCATTCGCAGGATCGCCCGCCCATTGCGCTGGACAAGATGGTCGGCGACTGGCGCGAAAACGGCCGGCGCCAGATGCCGCCGGATAACCCGCGCCATTCGCGCGGACCTGAGGGCGCGCCCGTACAGGTAATTGTGTACGGCGACTTCGAGGAAGAGGCGACGGCCGAAACCGATATCTGGTTCCGGGACTACGTGGCGAAGCACTCGGACACGCAGTACACGTGGCGGGCTTTCCCGTTCAACCAGGAATGTAACCGCTGCATGAAATTCACGCGCTTCGAGCAAGGCTGCTGGGCGGCCCGGGCGGCTGAAGCGGCCGGCAAGCTGAAGGGCGAAGAGGGTTATTGGGCGATCCATGACTGGCTGATGCGGAACCAAGGCTCGTTCAACGACGAGGCGTTGCGGCAGGCCGCCACGGAGTTGGGCTTCGACGCCGACGCACTGCTGGAAACCATGAAGAGCCCGGAAGTAGAGGACGCCATCAAGGACGACGTGAACGGAGCCGATCGCGTGTCGCTCCAGGCGATTCCGTTGATCATCATCAACGGCAAGCAGGTCGGACGTTGGCGGAACGTGCCCGAGCGCAAATGGGAAGTGCTCGAGGCAATCATTGACGAAGCCGCAGGCCGGCGGCCGCCGCGCTGATGGCCGGCGTGTGAGCCAGGCGGCATGGAAGTTTGAATCGAGTTCAGCGGCGCACCGCGCGCGGTGCGCCGCTGTATTAATCGTTGAGAGGATGGTCTTGTGACTTCAGCGGCATTCCCCGAGCCGGCGCCTCAGAAACTGTCGTGGCGCTTTCCGCGCACTTTCTGGGTTGCCAACGGCGCCGAGTTGCTGGAGCGCGCCGCGTACTACGGGATGTTCATCGCGCTGGCGCTCTACCTGACGGAGCGCGTGGGCTTCTCCGACTTCCAAACCGGCATTGTGGCCGGCTGCTTCGCCTCGGTGCTCTACCTGTTGCCGATGTTCACCGGGGCGCTGGCGGATCGGATCGGCTTTCGCCAAGCCCTCATGCTGGCCTT
>JAAYXS010000603.1 GCA_012515775.1 Phycisphaerae bacterium | reverse complement strand
CGCGCCTCAACCCACTGATGGTTCTGCAGCAGTGCGGGTATCTCTTGCTGCAGAACGGCCAGAAGCGCCTGGCCCTGGACCTGTAAGCGCCGCGCCCGCTCAGCCTCACTCAGCAGCGACACATCGCGCACCTCGCGCGTCAGGCTGATCAGCTCCTCGACGCCCGTCTTCAGGTCTTCGAACACGCGGCCATCCGCGTGTACCCCGGCGCGACCCACCGCGGCCGGCGACGACGCCTGCTCCGATCTGTCCAGCAGGTCGCGGATCTCGTCCAGCCGGCGCACCGCCTCCGCCACCCCCCAAACCAGCAGAGCCAGCCCGAGCCCTGCGAACATGATGGCGAGACTGCCGAGAACCTCGCTGGCCGAGACGCCCGTGGCGCCGTACATCTCGACCAGCCGCTCCGCACACCACGCCAGGATGCCGAGGCCCGCCAACAAAGCCCCCACCTTCAGCACCACCGTCAGTAGCCCGGCGCGCTTCGCCTCGGCCGGCTCGCTCCTCTCATCCGCTTCGTCCATGCCGAACTCCATATCCGCCGAATTATTTGCGGCGACCGGGAGACGGGCAAGGAGCCGAGCGGTGGCAGGGCCGGGGCGTGACGTCCCGGAATGAATGCCAAGAACACCCCGCGCAGCCCGTCCCGCCCCGCCCCGGAGTACCGCGCCCCCCTACCGCATGAGCCGTACTGTATAAATAACCTGATGGCAGTGCTGGGCCAGGCCGCCCATACCGGCGATGGTCCGGCCCTCCGCGGCCGGCTCGTGCCGCGTTACAATCTCGAACCATGCCGCCAACGGCGTTCATCCTGATTCTTACTGCGGACGAAGAGAAGGGCCGCCGCCTGCGCGACCAGCTTCGCGAACACCATGCCCACCCTTCGGTCGTGGTGGACAGCTTGGAGCGCGCCCTGGATTCAATCCGCCAGCGCACTCCGGACGTGGTCGTCGCCGAAGCGCGCATCGACGGCAAAGAAACCGCCAAACCCTTGGCCGATCTGCTGGACAGACTGGCCCGCGACGCCACGCTGCTCGTGCTGGGCGAGCCGGCCGTACGCCCCACGCCGCAACGCATCGACTTGGAAGTCCTCCGGCCCGATAGCTCCGACGAGAGCCTGGTGCACAAAATCTCGTCGGTCGCCGGGTCGGCCGCCGCCCGCCGCGATGATCGCCTGCTTCAGCAGTCGCTCGCTGAAGTGCCCGCCTTTGAGGGCATCGTCGGCCAAACGCCGCAGATCCGGCGCATCATCGAACGCATCAGGAAGGCCGCCCGCAACAAGCTGACCGTACTCATCCTGGGCGAGACCGGCACCGGCAAAGACCTGATCGCCGAGGCTATTCATAAGCAGTCGGACCGCTCACGGCGGGCCTTGAAATCCGTCAATTGCGCGGGCCTGAACGAGAACCTACTCGAAAGCGAGCTGTTCGGACACGTCAAAGGCGCCTTCACCGGGGCCGTCAGCGATCGCAAGGGCTATTTCGTCGCGGCCGACGGCGGCACGCTCTTCCTCGATGAAGTCGGCGACATGCCCATGACGATGCAGGCCAAGCTGCTGCGCGTCCTGGAGCGGCGCGAGATCACGCCGGTCGGCTCGACCGAAGTGCAACGCGTCGACGTGCGCGTCATCGCCGCCACCAACACTGACCTGCGCCAGGCCGTCGAGGAAAAGCGCTTTCGCGAGGACCTGTACTACCGGCTCAAGCAGTGGGAAATCAACGTCCCGCCGCTGCGCGAGCGGCAACAAGACATCCCGCTGCTCGCCATGCACTTCCTCAAGCGGGCCAACGAAACGCACGGCGTGAATGTGCCCGGCTTCTCCGCCGACGCCATGGCCCACCTCGTGCACCACTACTGGCCCGGAAACGTGCGTGAGCTGGCCAACCTGATCGAGGCCGTGGCGGTCGAGGTCGAGAACCGGCGAATCGAGACGGACGACCTGCCCGAAGCAATCCGGGGCCGGCTGGACATCGTCCCGGTCTCGGCCGGCAGCATGGTCGGTCTGCCGCTGGCGCAGATCGAGCGGATCATGATCGAGCGCACGCTGGAAACCACCGGCGGCAATCGCGAAGCGGCCGCGAAGATGCTGGGGATCGGTACCCGCACGCTGTATCGCAAGATCAAAGAGTACGATCTGCCATAGCAGAGCCCAAGGGATGAAGGGATCGAGGGATCAAGAAGTGTGAAGAGCATACCTCTTGGTGCGCTCGCCTTGATGCGCTCGCCGAGCCGGCGGAATCCGCTCGTTGCCCTTTTATGCGCCGGCTTTTAGTTTCTGCCGCAGCCGCGCGTCGATAAACGGCTGGACGTCGCCGTCGAGTACGCGCTGTGTATCGCCGATCGCCAGGTTGGTGCGGTGATCCTTCACGTGGATGGTCGAGCCGTGCAGCACGTAGCTGCGAATCTGGTTGCCCCAGGCGATATCGCCCTTTTCGCTGTATATCTTGGCCAGCTCGGCATCGCGTTTGGCCTGCTCAAGCTGCTCCAATTTGGACTTCAGGATCGATAGCGCCATGCGCTTGTTCTGCGCCTGGCTGCGCTCGTTCACGCATTCGACCATGATGCCGGTCGGCTTGTGCCGAATCCGAACGGCGGTCGCGACCTTGTTGACGTTCTGCCCGCCCGCTCCGGACGCACGCCGGAAATACTCGATGTCCAGATCGCCCTCGGGCAGCTCGATCTTCGTCTCTTCGATCTCCGGCAGCACGTCCACGCCGACGAACGACGTCTGCCGCTTGCCCTGAGCGTTGAACGGACTCAGCCGCACCAGGCGGTGTACGCCCGCTTCGCACGACAGATAGCCATACGCGTACGGCCCCTCGACGCGCAGCGTGACCGACTGAATGCCGGCTTCCTCGCCGTCGCGGCGGTCGACCTCGGCAACGTCGTAGCCGTTCTTCTCAAAGTACATCACGTACATGCGCAGCAGCATCTCGGCGAAGTCGGACGAGTCGACGCCGCCGGCGCCGGCTTGAATGCTCAGGAAGCAAGGCCGGGCGTCATTCGGCCCGGATAGCAGCGTCAGCAGCTCGACCTGGTCGGTCTTGGCGGCCAACTGCTCCAACTCGCGCTGGACCTCGGCTTCCGCGTCCGCGTCGCTCTGCTCGCGGGCCAGCTCCAGCAGCACGCCCGCGTCCTCGGACTTGGCGAGCAGTTCGCGAACCGGGTCCACGACGGCGCGCAGCCCCTTGAGCTCCTGGACCAGCTTCTGGGCATTTTCCTGGATATCCCAGAAGCCCGGCTGCGCCATGCGCTTGGTCAGCTCGTCGATGCGTGCGGACTTTGCGGGCAGGTCAAAGAGAGTCCCGGATCGCGTGGATACGGGTCGTCAGGTCGTGCAGAACAGCCGCCGGGTCTTCGAACTGTACGGTTGCCATGATCGCACCAATTATAGCCCTTCGCGCCCTGGTTGTCAGTCGGGCCGCGAGGAAGCTCTCAGCTCTCAGCTTTCAGCCAAGGCAACCGCCGAGACGCCAGGAGCGGCGGGATAGGGGTGATAAGGTGATAAAGTGATAAAGTGATAAGGGGGGCGAACCGGCGGGGACGATGCTCGGGGTGATAAGGTGATAAAGTGATAGGGGATAAGGGGGCGGCTGCGCGGAGAGAGGTGACAGCCGCGCGAAGCATTCGCGCGCGAGCGGCTCCGCGCGGCGTTACCACAGGTGATCAAGCGGTCTGATAAAAAGGCGTGTGGCTCCGCGTTTTGGGGGCAGGTGATCAGATACGCATGCTTTTTGTGCACCCGATTTTGATAACCTGAGGCCCGCCGCTTCGCGGAGAGAGGCCATAGGTGACAGGCGCGCAGGTGACAAAGGCCGCTGCGCGGAGACGGAGGATAGGTGACAGGTGAGCGGTGGGGACGTTTCGAATGCTGCATGGTGGACGCCTTTCTGCGCGCGCGGCGCGCGGTTTCTGCTAGGGATTCTATGAAGCTGTCAGCT
>JAAYXS010000602.1 GCA_012515775.1 Phycisphaerae bacterium | reverse complement strand
GTGCGCACCGGAGCGGCCAGCAGCAGCGCCAGCAGAGCCAGGAACGCCGCGCGCACCAGCATCAGCATCAGGTTTTGGAATCGGCTGGAGCGCTGCCCGGTGAGGACCACCCGGCGCAGCAGCACAATGGCAGGAAAGCGTGTGCGGCGCGGGCGCGGCCGCAGTAGCAGGTGGATTACGATTGGCACAGCCGCCAGCGCAATTCCGCCAAGCAGGGCCGGTTGGGCGAATAGAATCTCAGCAAGGGCGAGCCGCATCAGGCAATCCGATTTATGATTTTGGCCTGTACAGACGCGTTTGGCAAAGCTACCCTAGGATTTGCGCGCGTGGTCAGTACCGGGTTTTCTGAACTGTCGGGGACCGTATGAGCGGCGTGAAACCATTTGAAACGGCCGAGGGGGCTGAGTACCACGGGTGCCGGCAGCTCAACATTTTCCTCGAAAACCGGCTGGGGCAGTTGTTGCGCATCACGCGGCTGTTGGAGGCGGAGCCGATCCGTATTCTCGGACTTTCGGTCGAGGGGAAGGTGGATTGTGCTATCGTTCGCATGCTGGTGGACGACCCGGACGCGGCCGACCGCATGTGTTCGGAGGCCGGCTTCGCCTGCACCGAAAGCGAGGTGCTGGTGGTGGAACTACCGGCCGGCAAGCGCGCCATCATGACGGTCTGCGCGGCGCTTATTTCCGCCGAAGTGAACATCAACTATGTTTACACCGCTTGGGCGGGGGATGAGCAAAAACCCGCGCTGGTGATTCAGGTCGATAATCTGCCGCAGGCCATGCGGGTGCTGGCTCACAAGGGGTTCTCCATGCTGGCGCAAGACGAACTCTGAGCCAAAGCCATGCGGCGCCCGTCGATTACGCCTCAAATTCAGTCCTGGAAAATGAGCGATGGGTACGAGCTGCGGGGCCGGGTGTGGCCGCCGCGCAATCCGGCGGCCGGCGTTATTCTTTATTTTCACGGCATCCAGTCGCACGGCGGCTGGTTCGAGTGGTCCGCTTCGTTGTTGGGCGAAAGCGGGGCGGGAGTGCTGCTGGTCGATCGGCGTGGCAGCGGGCTGAACCAGGTTGCCCGGGGTGACGCGCCCTCGGTCGAGCGCTGGCTGCGAGACATCGATGAATGCGCCGCCTGGGCAGGCCGTGAGTTTGGCGCGACGCGCTTTCCGCTCGTCGGTGTGAGCTGGGGCGGAAAGCTGGCGGCCGCGTGGGCGGCGCGCCGGCCGGATGTCGCCGGGGCCGTCCTGCTGATCGCACCCGGTTTTTTCTCGGCGGTCGATTTGTCCGTCTTGGCCAAGCTCGGGGTGGGCTTGGCACTGCTGGCGGGCGGCGGCTGGTTGTTCGAAATTCCCTTGGATGACCCGGCTCTGTTCACGGACAACCCGGCCGGCCGAGAGTACATCCAATCCGATCCGATTCGCCTGAGACGCGTCACGGCCCGTTTTATGTGGCACTCGCGGCAGCTCAACAAGCTCGTGCGAGGGTTGAAAGCGGGAGCGCTGGGATCTCAAGTAACGCTGCTTCTGGCCGGGCGCGAGCGCATCATTCGAAATACGATTACCGAACTCTGGGTGCGCAGCATCTGCGAGACGGCGCGGGTGGTGCGCTTTCCCGACGCCGCCCATACGCTCGAATTCGAACCAAATCTGTCGGAATTCTCGGCCGCACTGCGGAATTGGGCGCGGCATCCGGCACGTGATATCGGTTAATTTGCATCTTCATATGCAACCGCGGCTTGTCCGGCAGGTACAACCCCGTATAATTCACGGGACCTCGGCGCGGCGAGCAACCCCCGGAGGCTCGGAAGTAAGGGCGAAATCCGGGCGCGACAACGACGATGCCCCTTTGCGGCAGAATGGGCTGAGCCGCTTGCGGTATGGAGCTACCAATGAAGACTGCCCGCCGCGGGGTGCTGTACGCGACAGCCGGATTCGTGGCCGCTGGGCCGTTGCTGGTTTGGTTTTTGGCACATGCACCGCAGCGCGCGGCCGGCCGAGACGCCGTGCCGGCGGCAATGTTGGGGCCCATTCAAAAAGAGGGGAGTTCGGGGCTGTGCGCGAGCAGCGACAGTTCGCTTTGGTTGCTGGCGCAGACTGATCCCATGGCGCTGGCCCGGATGGGTCACGAGCGCTATCAGAACGAGATCAACGACTATCACTGCGTGCTGATGAAGCAAGAGCGATTGCCGGGGGGCCTCAGCGACGTCCAAGAAATCGAGGTTCGCTTCCGCAAGGAACCGCGCTCCGTTTACATGATCTGGCGTGAGAACGCGAGTGATGCCAAGCGCGCCCTGTTCATGCCCGAGGACCCACGCTTCACCGACGACCGCGGCAACCTCATGGCACGCGTCGAACCCGCCGGCTCGGTGGTGCGGCTGTTTGTAAAAGACCTTTACATACCAATACATAGTGAGCGGGCGCGCAACGCCAGCCGGCGCACGATCGACGAATGCGGCTTCGGGGCGATGTTCGAAATGCTTTCGCAGATAAACAACCTGGCGCGCGAGCGGGGCGTGCTGGACCTGAAGTTCGCCGGCGCCGGCGAGGTGGACGACCGTCCCACGTTCGTGTTGGTGCGCAAGCTGCCGTACACGGGCGAGAAGGGTGTCTTCCCCGACGCGCGCATGGTTCTGCACATTGATCAGCAGTGGCTGCTGCCGGTGGCGGTTGAATCTTTTGCCGACGACGGCGGCGCGCAACTGCTCGGCCGGTACGTCTTTACCGACATCCACTTGAACCCCGGTCTGACCGAGAAGGACTTCACGTTCTAGGTTAGATATACGTGAGCCAAAAGGGCGCGGCCCGGTCGAGCGGCGCTCGGCGGGGCCGCGCTTTTTTGCATCGCCACACGAGGTCCGGCGCTTACTTATTGAGCAGCGCCATCATTGCTTCCGGATAGCGCGTGCCCGCGGCCGCGCCCGGCGGGAACAGCTCATCCAGACGCTGCATGTCGTCGGGAGTAAGTTGGACCTCCAGCGCGCGAATGTTCTCTTCCAGGCGCTGAATCCGGCGTGTGCCGGGAATCGGAACGATGTCCTTGCCGCGCGCCAGCAGCCAGGCCAGCGCCACCTGCGCCGATGTGCAGCCCTTCCCTGCGGCGAACTCCTCCAACTGCTGTACCAGCGCCAGATTGCGGCTGAAGTTCTCGCGCGCGAACCGCGGATTGAAGCGCCGCCAATCATTCTCCGCCAGATCCTCAAGCCGGCGCACCTGCCCGGCCAGAAAGCCGCGCCCCAGCGGTGAATAAGCGACAAAACCCACGCCCAATTCGCGACAGGTCTTTAGGATTTCCTGCTCCACGTCGCGCGTCCACAGCGAATACTCCGACTGCAGGGCCGTGATCGGATGAACAGCCGCGGCCCGCCGCAACGTCTCCGCCCCCGCTTCCGACAGCCCCAGGAATCGTACTTTGCCGGCCTGCACCAACTCGGCCATGGCCCCGACGGTGTCCTCGATCGGCACCTGCGGATCGACGCGGTGCTGGTAGTAAACATCGATCGTGTCCACCGCGAGTCGCTTCAGCGAAGCGTCGCAGCAAGCCTTCACGTACTTGGGATGGCCGCTGACGCCGCGCGCCTCCGGGTCTGCGCTGCGCACAATGCCGAACTTGCTCGCCAGTATCACGCGGTTGCGCCGCCCGCGAATGGCCCGGCCCACCAACTCCTCATTGTGCCCGCGCCCGTACACGTCGGCCGTATCCAGGAAATTCACCGCCAGGTCCAAGGCGCGCCGAATGGTGTTGACCGACTGCTCGTCGTCGTGCGGGCCGTAGAACTCCGACATGGCCATGCAGCCCAGACCGATGGCGGAAACCTCCGGCCCATTTCGCCCCAATACGCGGAATTCCATCTGCGTGCTCCTTCTGCCTGATGAACCGGCCGTGGCCCCCGGCCTCACCCCGCCGCAAGGCACGGCGCGATTGGAAGCACTTTTCATGTGCCGTTCGCAACGTTGACTGCGATGCTATTATGATAATCAGCCGCCGTCCTGACGTCCAAGGGCGGGCGAGCTTGCCAACGGGCCAACGGAAGCGAAAGTTGACTTTTTCGGCGGGCAGGACAGGATTTCTGGTTGAGGAAGACGGCCATCCTATCCCGCCCCAAGCGGGCCGGATACGGAGGGTTGCAGGTGTGCGTCGACGTGGAGAGCGCCTTCGTCAACATCGACTCGAATCAAGAACCTGAGCGCGGCCGGTCGTGGCGCGATGCGCTCTTGTACCCCTACGCGTACCTGCTGTACATTTTGTTATCATCGCTGGACATCATCTTCACCTGGACGATCCTGCGAGCGGGCGGGCGGGAGTTGAACGTCATCGCCGACTGGGTGATTCGCAACTATGACCGCGTGGGCGTGGTGGTGTACAAATTCGCGCTGCTGGTCATCGTCGTTCTCATCTGCGAAACCGTCGGCCGTCGAAACCCGACTGTCGGCCAGAGGCTGGCGTACTGGGCGGTCGCGTTGACGGCCTTTCCGGTAGTGGTCGGCCTGGTCCACTTGCTATCGGCAATGCTCGCATACCGAGCGCCGGCTCTATAGTGCGCTGTGTGTGGCGCTGCTGAAGCAGGCGCTTCAATAGAGCACAAACCTATGGCCTACCCACTCGACGCCGTTGACCGGGGGCATGCCCGTACAGCTTGGGCATGGCACCCACTCATCCACCCCATCCACTCATCCACCCATTCACCCATTCACCCATTCACCTATTCACCTATGCGCCTTGGCCGTAGAACTTGGCGATGCCTTCCACGACCGCTCTCTGCTGCTGTTCCGTCAGTTCGGGATAGATGGGCAGCGCGAG
>JAAYXS010000601.1 GCA_012515775.1 Phycisphaerae bacterium | reverse complement strand
GCGTCTTCTCTGTGCTGCAACTGTATGTATGCGCAGAGTTGCACGCACCGGCGGCGTTCCGGTCAGCCCGTGACGCACTGTGAGGAGCATGCGGTGGACGCCGCCCAGCCGCTAAACGAGCGGCCGGCCTCCGCCTGTGAGCCGCCGGTGGCGAGCGAGGCGGAAGATTCGGCGCGTGAATTGCTAGGTCTGTGTTCGAACTGCGAGCAGCGCCAGACGTGTCGCCTGCCGAAACCGGAGGGCGGAATCTGGCATTGTGAGGAATATAGCTAGGTCCCAACGCCCCCTGTGTGGCGGCGCTGGTTCAGTGTTTTCACAAGATAATGGAGGACATGTTGTGAGTAATCGCTCATCGTCTACGGAGCCGAACAGCAAGACCGTTCCGTCAGGAAGCGGCGAGAGCAGCGCTCCCGTGAGCGTCTACCGGAACGTCATGCAGCAGTTTGACAAGGCTGCCGATCTGATGCACCTCGATCCCGACGTGCGCGCCATTCTGGCGACTACGCAGGATGAAGTGGTAGTCCACTTCCCGGTGCGAATGGACGACGGAAGGCTGGAAATCATCACTGGTTATCGCGTGCATCACAACTGTGCCCTCGGCCCCTTCAAGGGCGGTCTGCGATACCATCCGCGCGTAAACATCGACGAAGTACGGGCCCTGGCGTCCTGGATGACCTGGAAATCGGCCCTGGCCGAAATTCCTTTCGGCGGCGCCAAAGGCGGGCTGCAAATCGACCCGACCAAGTACTCGATTACTGAGTTGGAGCGCATCACACGACGCTTCACCTTTGCGCTCGGCGACAACATTGGCCCCGAATACGACATCCCCGCCCCGGACGTGAACACCAACGCCAAGACCATGGCTTGGATTCTGGACACTTACCTGTCCACCATGCCGGCCCATGAGCGGCAACGACAGATTCACGTTGTAACCGGCAAACCGATCGCAGCCGGCGGAAGCCTCGGCCGCGAGAAGGCGACCGGGCAGGGGGCGGTCTTTACCATCCAGTGTTGGGCGGAAGACCAGAAGCTGCCGCTGGAAAAAGTGAAATTCATTCTTCAGGGCTACGGCAATGTGGGTTCGTGGGCGGCGCGACTGCTGGCTCAGTTGGGGGCCACTCTGATTGCGGTCGAAGATGTCACGGGCGCCATCGCCGACGAGCGCGGCATCAACACCGAAGCGCTGGCCCACCACGTGCGCGAGACCGGCGGAGTCAAAGGCCATCCAGGAAAGGTGATCGATCATGAGACTTTCCTGAGCACGCAGGCCGACATCCTTATCCCGGCGGCCCTGGAAAGCCAGATCACCGGCGATACGGCGCACCTGCTGAAGGTCCGCCTGGTGGCTGAGGCGGCCAATGGCCCGACGACGCCGGATGGTGACGCGATCCTGCAGAGCCGTGGCATTGACGTCATTCCGGATTTCCTGTGCAACGCAGGCGGAGTGGTCGTCAGTTACTTCGAGTGGCTGCAGAACAAGCGCAGCGAGTCCTGGGAACTGAGCGAAGTGGACTGCAAGCTGCGCAAGAAGATGACCAGCGCCTACACCCGTGTGCGTGATAAGGCCCGCGAACTCAAGGTTGACTGGCGCACGGCGGCCTACGTGCTCGCGCTGGCAAAACTGGAAGCTGTCTACAAAGAGCGCGGTATTTTCCCGTAACAGTCCCGGTCGCACGGGCGGAATGGCCCGCGGCGAGGAGAACGCTGATGAGAGCACCCCATCCTATACAGGAGCGGCCCTCCGGGATGCAGCTCCCTATGGAGCCTGCCGACGAGGTCGAGATCGTGCGGGAAGCCATGAGGTTGACAGGCGGCCACCGCGTAGGCGGACTGGGACCGGCCGACCTCATGGAACCGCGTCACGCCGGCCTGACGGCGGCCCAAGAGCGTAGCGCGTGGCTGGACGACGTGGCCCGGTGGGAAGCCGAGTACCGAGCGCTGCTTACCGACGCGACGCGCCTGCGGTCCTATGTGCTCGAGAAGCTCAGGGCCATGTGCCGCCACAAAGGCGAGATTCACGGCGTTGAGCAGAAGACCTGCCCGGCCGTGAACGCGGAGGCCAAGGCCGCTCATCTGCGGCTGCGGCAAGCGCACCTGCGAATGGAGAGCGACTGCCGTAATGACGTTGCCAGTGTCTCCAGGATCAGGAATGCGATTGCGGGTGCAAATTGGTCAACAGACTGTCAATGAGCCGCACTCCAGGCAAATGCGGGTGCGGAGCACCGACGAATCTCCGTGGAAGGCGGCCTGCGCCTCGGATAATCATCCGGGGCGTTAGGCCGCTACGGGGCCATAACGCGCCGGGAGTGTTTCGGGAATTCGGTCAGGAGATACAGGGATGAAAAGGCGCAATTTCGGGGATTTGCGTGAGTGGGGCCGCGTGTCCGAGGAGCTGGATGCCATCCAGCGTCAGGGGGGCCTGGATGAGTATCAGGAAGAGCTCGCGCACATGCTGCGGTTCCGCGACAACTGGCGCCTGCGTGAGATGGCTCTGACCAGCATCAAACGTGTTGAGGCTGTGTCGGAGAACCTCGCCCGCGAAGTGCTTAAAATACTGAACGACGACGAATTGTACCAAGAAGTCCGGATGCTGGCCGCAGAGGTGCTGGCGGACGCTTTGGCCCGTGCGCGGGCGGCCAATCGCAACGCGCTATCCGGCGTCGTTCGCGACGCAATCAACACTATGCATGCGATCATCGATGGGCCGCAGCCACCGGTATTACAGGAAACGGTTCGACGTGCGCTGGCGGCCCTGGAGTAAGAGCCGCGTCTGTTGCGGCGGTTACAAAATTTGGAAAGAATGGAAACAACCATGATCATCGGCATTCCTAAGGAAATAATGCCGGGGGAACGGCGCGTGGCGGCTTTGCCGGAAACGGTGCGCGAATACGTCAACATGGGCTTTCAGGTGCTGGTCGAGGCATCCGCCGGGCAGGGCGTCTTTCACAGCGACGCGGATTATCGTGCCGCGGGTGCGGAGATCGTGCCCGATAGCAGCACGCTGTATGCCCGGGCCGACCTGGTGCTTAAGGTCAAGCAACCAGAATTCAACGAGGCCGTCGGCCGGCATGAAGCCGAAATGATTCGCGAAGGGGCGATGCTGATAACCTTCTTGCACCCGGCCGCCCCGGCCAGCCACGACATGGTCCGCACGCTTTGCAACCGTAACATTACGTCCCTGACGATGGACGGCGTGCCGCGCATCTCGCGGGCCCAGACAATGGACGCACTGACTTCAATGAGCACGATCACGGGCTACAAGTCGGTGCTGATCGCAGCCGCGCGCTTTCCGCGCTTTATGCCGATGATTGGCACGGCCATCGGCGCGACGAAACCGGCCAATGTGCTGGTGGTGGGCACCGGCGTGGTCGGGCTGCAGGCCATCGCTACGGCCAAGCGCCTGGGAGCCAGTGTGACGGCCGTGGATATCCGTGCGGACGCGCGGCGCGAGGCCGGCAGTCTGAAAGGCACCAAGGTAGCGGGATTCGAGGTGCCGGATGAGGTGGCGCTGGCTCCGGGCGGCTATGCGCGGGCGCTGCCGACCGAGTGGCTGGTGCGTGAGCGTGCGCTGGTGGATTCTCTGCTGCCGCAAATTGATATCGTGATCCTAAGCGCGTTGGTACCGGGCGAAGTGGCCCCGGTCCTGATCACGGAAGAAGCGGTACGCACGATGCGGCCGGGGTCGGTGATCGTGGATGTGGCCATCGACCAGGGCGGCAACTGCGCGCTGACGCAGGTGGGGCGCGAGGTGGCGGTGCAGGATGTTTTGGTTTGCGGCACCGCCAACATACCGGGATCAGTGGCGGTCGACGCGAGCTGGCTGTATGCCAACAACATACTGCGCTACGTGCAGAACCTGTTCAAAGACGGCCCGCAGCGCCCCTGTTTCGAAGACGAGATCGTGAAGCAATCGCTGGTGACGCGTGACCGCAAGATCGTGCATGCCGGCACGCTGAAAGCCATGCGACTCGGATAAACAGGCTCAGGAGAGCGGCGTGAACGAAGTACTGCTGATGTTGGGCATCTTCGTGGCGGTGTTTGGCTTGGGCTACCTGTTCATCACGCGCGTGCCGCAGATGCTGCACACGCCGCTGATGTCGATGACCAACGCCATTTCGGCCGTGACCATCCTCGGGGCGCTGTTGCTGTTTTCGGTTGAAACCAGCGCCTTTGAGAAGGTTTGCGGGGCTGCCGCCATCATCACGGCCATTTTCAATGTGGCCGGCGGGTTCGTCATTACGGACCGGATGCTGGGCATGTTCCGGCGCAAGAACGTCGCCCCGTTGAAGTTCAGCAACACGGGAGACAATTCACCTTCAGGGCAGGATTGAGCTATGGTGTCAGGTCTGCTGGTCGATCTTCTGGTGATTGCCCTGCTCCTGGCTGGGGTTTGGCAGTTTCGCACTCCGCCGGGCGCGCGGCGCGGGAACTGGACGGCGGCCGTTGCGCTGGTGGTGGCGACCGTGGTGGTCCTGTGGCGGCACGGGCTCGAGAGCGTGCCGCTGGTGGTAATCGTGGGGCTGCTGGGAATCGGGTTGGGCGTGTGGGTGGCCCTGCGCGCCACGATGCTTCAGATTCCGGCCCTGGTTGCCTTCCAGCACGGCATGGGCGGCGCCGCAGCCCTGCTGGTCTCCTTTGTTGAGCTGACACGCGACGCTACCAAGGCAGCCATTACCCCACCTGAGGTGGCGGCTTTGCTGGGGCTGATCGTCGGGGCCGGCACGTTCAGCGGCAGCCTGATTGCCGCCGGCAAGCTTGACCGGCGCCTGCCGCAGACGCCGGTGTCTCTGCCACGCCACGACGCCATGCTGCTCTGCCTGGCGCTGCTGGTGGTCGCGGCCGGCATCGTTGCCGCTCTGGCCAAGGATATCGCGCTGCTGTCAACTGTGCTCGTGGCGGTGGTGGCGCTTTCGATTGCCATCGGCGCCTTGTTCGCGATCCGCATCGGCGGCGCTGACATGCCGGTATTGATCTCATTCCTGAACGCCACCGCAGGAGTGGCGGCCGCCCTGTGCGGCGTGGCGATCGGCAACCGCTTGCTGATCGCCTGCGGTGCGACGGTGGCCGCTTCGGGCTCGATCCTGACGCACGTCATGTGTCGCGGGATGAACCGCGGGTTGACCTCGATTTTCGCGGGAACGCGCACCAGCGCGCCACCGGCCGGCGCCGCACCCGCGGGCGCGTCCCATAGCCGTCCCGAACCCGCCGCCCCTGCCCCGGTCAGCGTCAAAACTTCAGCAGCGCCGACCGACTTCAGCTCGAATGGAGACCCGTACAACCACGCCGCCACGCTGCTGCGCGAGGCGCGACGCATCATAATCATCCCGGGTTACGGGATGGCGTTGGCCGAAGCGCAGGAGGGCGTCGTCAAACTGGCCGAGCAACTCCTGGAGCAGGGCAAGTCGGTCAAGTTTGCCGTACACCCGGTCGCCGGGCGGATGCCCGGGCACATGCACGTGCTGCTGGCCG
>JAAYXS010000600.1 GCA_012515775.1 Phycisphaerae bacterium | reverse complement strand
GCTGTTGACGAAGATGCTCGTGCCGTAGCGTTCCTGGGTGCGGTCAAGGCTGGGCAGAAACGGACGCGGCACGCGGCTGTCCAACTGCGAAGCGAAGGCCGTGGCCGAGACGACGCCACGCGGGAACAGCTTGAACTTCAGGTCGTATTCGAGCACGTCGCCGTGGGGACGGTTGGTAATGTCGGGCGCGGGGCTCACCTCGGAAAAGCGATTCTGCGATAACCCCCAGCGCGCCCCGACGTCGAATCGCAGGACGCGTTCGCCGAACGCCCAGCCGCCGGTGTACACGTCCACTGTCTCTTGCAGGCTGCCGGCAGTGGTTTTCTTCTGAAACTCCCGTTTCAAGTAGCGGTCGTAAACGCGTGAGCGAACCTTGCGACGATCGGCTTGTGCTTCGAAACCCAGGTCGAACAGCAGCTCGTCAACGTGGAACCGCTGAGCGCTGGGGCACACCTCGGGGTTAGGCGGCGCTTCGTAGGGCTGCTCGGGCGTTTCCGGCGCGATCAGCGGCGCGGGCTGCGTGCCGGGCGGCGCCGGTTCGGTCCCGACACCGGCGGGGCGCGTGGCAGGCTGCTGGGCAGCGGCGCCACCCACCTGAAAGCCGACCACGGCCAGCAAAACGCCGAGAAGAACGGGTGCGTTTGACATACTCTCGGTTTTGGCCAGGTCGCGCCTGCCGACCGCTGGGCAAGCGCGCTGGCAAGCTACCCCTCGCCAAAGCGACTGTCCAGCGCGCGCCGCAATATCGCGGGTCTGTTGTGGCTAACCGCCGCGGCCGGTATAGTCCTCACCAGTCATACGAAAGGGCCAAGCCGTGAGAGGCAAGTCCATCCACGGGCGTTTGCGTCGAATGCCGCCGCTTGTGGCGATCGGGTTGGCGTCGCTCGCTGCCGGCAGTGGGTTCTCGCTGGTACGGGCTCTGGCGGCCCAGCCGGCGCCCGCCAGTCAGCCGCAGAACCGCGCCGAATTATCCTCTACAGAGCTGCAAGAGCCCGCCGCGACTCAGCCGGCGGAAAGCGTGCATCCGGCCGGCCAGCGGCTGGTGAGCGGGCTGATTGGCAGCGCGCATGACTTCACACGCCTGGGTTACGGGCGCGACCTGTGCCTGCCGTGCCACACGCCGCACCAGGCCTTCAGCGAACCTCCGCTTCTCGATCGGCGTGGCGTCACTCCCTTGCCGCTTCGCCCCTATCAGGCCGGGGAGGTGGTCTTAACCGGCTGGTCCCTGTTGTGCCTCGGTTGTCACGATGGGATTACGGCGTCTGACGTATATTCGTCGCCCCACGCCACGACGGTCGCGGCCCAGATCAACGCGGCCCGTTTCGGCGCCCCGGGGTTGCGCAGCCACCCGTTGGGCGTTCGGCAGCCTGACACAGCCGAGAAGTACTACCCGCCAGAAGCGGTTGAGGCGGCCGGTTTGCCGTTGGTTGATGGACGCATTCAATGCACGACGTGCCACGATGCCCACAACACTCATGGCTACAGCCACATGTTGCGGAATTCGAATCAAGGTAGCCGCCTGTGTCTGACGT
>JAAYXS010000599.1 GCA_012515775.1 Phycisphaerae bacterium | reverse complement strand
TCCGATAAACAGCGCGGGCGGGGCAGTGCGCGAAAGGTAGCGAAGCATTGGGTGACTCCATGCGCGGCCGGCCGGTCAATCACCGGAAGGAGCGTCCGCTCGCTTATCGGGTCGGCTGATTGAGAGAGGCGCTTTAGGGCCTCTTTTCGAGGGCCCAGGCCGGCCGGCGCGTCAGCGGGCGGCGGTTAGCGTTGCGTGGCCGGCGGGCAGGTTTTGTATGTGCGAAAGCACTTGTTCCGGCAGCAAGCCCTCCAGGCAGACGTGGTGACCGAGCGGGCATGTGACCCGATAACACGGGGCACAGGGCAAGGCGCGCGAGACCACATGGGCCTGGGGGCTGTAGGGACCGGTGCGGCGCGGATTGGTCGGGCCGAACAGGGCGACCAGCGGTTTGTTCAGGGCGGCGGCGATGTGCATGGGGCCCGAGTCGAGGCAGATGACAAAGCGGGACAGTTCCAGTAAGGCCACCAGTTGGGGCAGACTGGTGCGCCCGACGAGATTCACTACCTCCGCTTTGCAGGCGGCGGTGATGCGCTGGGCGATGCCCGCCTCAGAAGGCGCTCCCAGAAGTACACAAGTCGGCCGGCCGTCGGCGGCCAGGCGTTCGATCAGGTTTGCGAAATGTGATTCGTTCCACAGTTTTGACGGCCAACGCGCTGCGGGCAGGATGGCGATGAATTCGCCCAGCTCGCGGCGGGCGGCCGCTGCGAGCTTGTTGCGGGCTTGCTCGAGTTCGTGTGGCGGCACATGCAATGGAAATTCGGGCGCGGCCGGCCCAGCGCCCAGCGCGGCCGCGATTTGCAGGTTTCTGTCGACCGCGTGCACGGCCGCCGGCGCGCAGCGCACCCGGCGTGTGTAGAACAGCGGTGCCAACTCGCGGGCCGCCGCGAAGCCGACGCGTTGCGGGGCGCCGCTGGCCCAAGCCAGAAAGCCGCTGCGAAACAGCCCCTGCAAGTCGATTACCAGGTCAAAGCGCCGGCGGCGCAGCGCGAATACGAAGCGCGCGAAGTCGGCCAGGGTGCGCGGGCTTCGCAGCAGGCGGCCGTAACGCCGGCGGTCGAAGCGAATCACTTCGTCGATCAACGGGTGACCTTCGAGCAGCGCGGCGAAGCTGTCGCCCACCAACCAGGCAATGTGGGCAGTCGGCCAGGTTTTGCGCAGGGCAGCCAGGACCGGCAGGCCGTGGACGATGTCGCCCAGCGAACTGGGTTTGATGATCAGAATGCGCTGGTATGGTGTTGGCATTGGGCACATTGAAAGTCGCGCATTTGGCATTCTGGTCCGCGCTGCTTGCACTGCGGCATTGCTCTCACTGCTGCACTGCTTGAAGCTGCGCTTTCAAGCGGTGGTACACGCGGAGGCGCGTCACACGGAGGCGCATTAATCTCGCGCCTCGGACGATAGCGCCGGCGTCGCGTGCCGCGCCGAAGCCGGGTGCTCATCAGGGCTGCGCCGCCGCCGGCGGCGTTCCGGCCAGGTTCGCAGTGCTTCCATATACGTATAGAAGACCGGCGTGGCAAACAGGGTCAGCATCTGCGAGAACAGCAGGCCGCCCAGCACCGCCAGGCCAAGGGGACGGCGCGCCTCGGCGCCGGCCCCGACGCCCAAGGCGATGGGCAAGGCGCCCATCAGGGCGGCCATGGTCGTCATCATGATCGGGCGGAAGCGGATCACCGAGGCCTGATAGATTGCCTCCAGCGGCGTATGCCCGGCGCGCTGCGCCTCGATCGCGAAGTCAATCATCATGATGCCGTTCTTCTTTACCAGGCCGATCAGCATGATGATCCCCACAAAGGCGTACAGGCTCAACTCGACATCGAAGACCATCAGCGTTAAGAGCGCGCCGAAGCCCGCAAACGGCAGGGCCGAAAGAATAGTAATCGGGTGGATGAAACTCTCGTACAGGATGCCGAGGACTATGTAGATGACCAGCACCGCCACTATCAGCAGCAGTCCCAGGTTCTTTAACGAGGATTGGAAGACCTGGGCGGTGCCCTGGAAACTGGTGCTGATGCCCGCCGGCAACAGTTCGCGCGCCAGTGCGTCCACCTGTGCGGTTGCCGTGCCCAGAGCGAAGCCGGGCTTGAGGTTGAAGGAAATCGTGACGGACGGCAACTGGCCCGAGTGGTTCACCGAAAGCGGCCCGACGGCGGGGACGAGTTTGGCCACCGCCTGGAGCGGCACCAGCTTTCCATGGCGTGTGCGCAGATAGAGCAGCTCCAGGGCGGCCGGATCGCGCTGATACTCGTCGGCCAGCTCAATAATCACCTGGTACTGGTCCTGCGGGGCGTAAATGGTCGAGATTTGCCGGGCGGCATAGGCGCTGGACAGGGCCAACTCGATCTGCTCGGCCGTGATGCCCAGCGTGGAGGCTTTGTCGCGATCGATTTCGACTATGACCTGCGGGTTCTTAAGCTGGACGTCAGTAGTCACGTCCACAAACCCGTCCAGCTCACTGATGCGTTGGGCCAGCTTCATTGCCCCCGCGTACATCTCTTCCATGTCCGGGCTTTGCAGCGTGAACTGATACTGACTCTTTGACATACGCCCGCCGACCTGAATCGGCGGCACGTTCTGCAGATACGCGCGAATGCCCGGCACCTGGGCCAGCTTGGGCCGCAGTTGCTCGATTATTTCATCGGCCGAGAGCTTGCGCTCATGCCGGGGCTTGAGGCTCAGGAACATGCGTCCGGCATTGGCCCCGCCCATATAACCGCCGCCCACGCTGGCCATGAAGGACGCCACGTTCTCGTCCGTCTTGACGATGTCAACCAGCGCTAGCTGGTGGCGCACCATTGACTCGAAGGAAATGCCCTC
>JAAYXS010000598.1 GCA_012515775.1 Phycisphaerae bacterium | reverse complement strand
TCATCTCCGCCAAAGCCTGTGCATGTTCGGCCAGGTTCATATCCACCGGACACGTTCGCGAGCAGCGGCCGCAACCAACGCAGCCCAGCACGCCCAACCGTTCCGGCTGGTACGAGAACTTGTGCATCACGCGCTGCCGCCAGCGCTCACTCTGCACGTGGCGCGGGTTGTGGCCGGAGGCGTGCAGCGTAAACAGCGAGAAGCCGCACGAATCCCAGCACCGCAGCCGCGTGCCGCCTTCGCGGTTGCGCTCATCCTGAATATCGAAGCACGAGCAGGTCGGGCAGACGAACGCGCACGCCCCGCAACCGAGGCAGCGCAGCGACTGCTCGACCCAAACCGCATTGTTGCCGAAGGCCGCCGGCAGCTTCTCCTTCAGCTTGTCGGCCGAAAAGCGCGGCGCGACCTTCGCCAGCACCTTGTCCTTGGTCTCATTGCCGGCCGGCGTGAAGAGCTGCGGGGCCGCGGCCACCACCGCCTGGCCCTTGGGCGTCAGCACCTCGACCAGGAAGCGCTCGGCGTCGAGCGGCGTCAGCAGCATGTCGCTGCCGCGCGTGTCGCCCGGGCTGCCGCCGACCGACGTGCAGAAGCAGTACGCGTCGGCTTTGGTGCAAGCCAGGCCGATGATCGTCAGGTTCGCCAGCCGCGTCTCGAACTGTGCGTCCGGGCTGTCCCAGGTGAAGACCGCCTTGAGCGTGGCGAAGCTGGCCGCGTCGCACGGATGCGCGCCGAACAGCACCGTGGGGCGCTTGTCGGGCTCGGCCGGCTGCTGCTCCACGTCCTTGCCGTTGAACTTGTAGCGCAGCAGCGGCTCATAGGGCGGGAACGTCGCGAGCTTGGCCGAACTGCGGGTTTGAATGTAGTCCAGCGCCACTTGCTCCGGCGACTTCACCTCTGCGAAGTTGAGCAGTTCGCCTTCCTTCACCGGCGCCAGCAGGCGTTGCCCGGCGGCGGTGAGCTTCGCGAAGAGCTCGCCGAGAGACTTCTTTTGTAGAATTCGTGTTTCGCTCATTGTCTCACCGGATGAACTCTTCCTTGTCGTCAGGTTTGAAGGTGGACAGGGCGTACTCCTTGCGGGTCGAGTAGCCGGCCTCGCCGCCGAAGCTCGTCAGCACTTCCTGAGCCAGCACGCGGTTCAGCAGGTCCAGACGGATGCCCTGCGGGCAAGCGTCACTGCACGAGCCGCAATCGACGCAGCGCCCGGCCAGGTGCATCGCCCGCACGATGTTCCATTCGAGGTTGCCCAGCGGATCGGTCGCCACCGGAATCCACTGCGGCTGATTCACGTCGGTGATGCAGCGGGCACAGTAGCACATCGGGCAGGCGGCCCGGCACGCGTAGCACTTGATGCAACGCGACATCTCGGCCGACCAGAACGCCCAACGCTGCTCGATTGGCATGGCTTGCAGGCGCTCGATCTCCTTCTGCGCCTCAGCCGGCAGCCCGCGCGGCACCTTGGCCAGGTAGACCTCGAGATCCGCGAACTTGGCCAGCTCCGTGATCTGCCCGTCGTCGGACACGATCAGCAGCACGGCCGCATCGTCCGCGATCTGGTTCTCAGCCGCGTATTGCATGACCGTGCGGGCCGTCGTAACACGACCGACGACCGCCGCCTTGCCCAGCGCCTTGACTTCCGGCTTCAGCAGGTACGTCGCCAGGTTCTGCTTGCAGCTTTCGCCCCAAATGAGCTTCGCCGTCTGCTCTGGAGTCTTTGCGAACAGCGGCCGCGCGGTCTGCGCGTCAGTGCCGGCCGCGAAGCCGATCACAACCTTGACCGTGCCGTTCTCCAGCAGCGCCTTGGCTTTCTTCTGTAGTGCTTCCATCAGGCCACCTCGAGCGGCCGAATCTGCCCGCTCAGCCGTTTCGGGAACGTGTCATATGGCCCGAGCTTGCGCACGTCGGCCACGACGTTGTTGACCAG
>JAAYXS010000597.1 GCA_012515775.1 Phycisphaerae bacterium | reverse complement strand
CTAGTGATCTACGGATCAAGGGATCAAGAGGTGCCGCGTCGCCGCAGAGATCGGCGTCACGCCCCAAAATGTAGCAGAGCCGGGGCGTGTCGCCCCGGAATGCCGCCAAAACCCTCCGCATCTGCGCAGTAGCGCATCGCGCCTCTGGCGGCGCTACGCTTCGCACACGGCCGCAACACGAATGGGATCTATGTTCCAGTCGGCTGGATGTTGTTTCGGGTCGCCGGTGATGGTTACGGCTTCGGGGCCGAGCGGATGCCAGAGGACCGGCGAGGAAGGGCCGAAGATGGTGATCGTCGGGGTGCCGAGCAGAGCTGCCAGGTGAGCCGGGCCGGAGTCGTTGCCGATCAGGGCCCGTGCGGCCGCCAGAGCGGCGGCCAGATCGCCTGGGGGCGGGCACTTCAGCACGGGGAAGTTATCGCAAACGGCGCGCAGGTTGGCGGCCTCTTGTCGCTCCAACTCCACCGGGCCCAGTACGAAGCACACTTCTGAGCCGGCGCGCTGCAAGGCGCGCCCGACCGCCAGGAAATTCTCCCACGGCCAGCATTTTTCGCGACCGCCGCTGCCGGGGTGGATCAGCACGCAACGGCCGGCAGCGCCGGCGGCGGTTAGCAGCGCCGCACCGCGCTGGCGCAACTCATTCGGTACGCCCAAGCCGCGCCGGCCGGGGTGTTGGTGGATGCACTTAGGGATCAGCAGGCCCTGGGCTTCGAGGTCCGTCGCCCACTGCTGCGTGATGTGCCGGTTTAGATTCGGGCGGGGGCGCGGATCGAAGCTGTAGAGGCGGGCGGGTTCCAGCGCGAGCAGTCGTTGATGCACACGCCCACGAGCATCACCCAAAGCGCTGAGCACGTGCGCGCCGCGGATGAGTTCATCCAGTCCGGCGGGCCGAGGGGCGCCGTTTTCGGAATACAGCCAATGCAGCCCCAGGACGTCGGCGGACTGGCGCGTGATGCTCGGGCAGCACGCGGACAGTTCGCCGAAATCGGTGCGGGAGACAACGTGCACCCGCCCGTCCTGGCGGACGCGCGGCAGGCGCAGGGCGAGCTGCAGCGTCAGCGCCAGATCGCCGAGCGCGCCGCCATGCAGGATTATCCAGCCGTCCATCACGCAGCGATTTTAACGGATCAAGGGACGGAGAGCAGAGCCGGGGCGTGTCGCCCCGGAGTGACGCGGCAAACCATCATCATCGCAGCCCGCGTCGTTTCGTCGCCGCAGGCAGCGTCATTTCACCCCTGCGCGCCGCCCAAACCGTTAGGCGAAGTCGCCGGCTTGGCAGCCGGTGCGGGCAGCTCCACGGCGCCCGTAAGTTCACTGATCCGCGATATTCCGTGCTGTTGCATGTATGCACAGAGGCCGTCCGCGATCTTCAGCGGCGTCGCCGGATCGACGAATAGGGCGGTGCCCACCGCGACTGCCGAGGCGCCGGCCAGTAAAAGCTCCAACGCATCTTCAGTCGTCTGGACACCACCCATGCCGATCAGCGGAATTCCCGCCGCGCGGGCCACCTGGCGATATACGCGGTGCACGGCGTACACGGCCAGCGGCTTGATTCCCGGGCCGCTGAGGCCGCCAGTGGTGTTGGCCAGACGCGGGCGGCGACTAACCACGTCGATGCTCATGCCGACATAAGTGTTGATGAGACTGAGAATGTCCGCGCCGCCATCGATGGCCGCCCGGGCCGTCAGAGCGATATCCGTCACGTTCGGCGAGAGTTTGACGATGAGTTTGGCGCGGCGGACATGCGGGCGCACGGCTGACACGAGCGTCTTTAGCAGCCGCGGGTCGGTGCCGAACATCAGGCCGTCCGATACGTTAGGGCACGAAACGTTCAACTCCAGCCCGGCGATGCAGGGGTAAGCGTCGAGCGTGCCGCAGACGGTGACGTAATCTTCGATTGAATGTCCGGCCACGTTGACCAGCACGGTCGTGGGCATTTGCTGCAAGTACGGGATCTTCTCCGACACGAAGCGTTTGAGGCCGACGTTGGCCAAACCGATGGCGTTCAGCAGGCCGCCGCGAACTTCGACCAGCCGTTGCGGCTCATTTCCCAGGCGTTCCTCCCGGGTCACGCTTTTTGTGGTGAAGCCGCCCAGCCGGGTGTAGTCGAGCACGTCGGCCAGTTCGGGGCCGTAGCCGCACGTTCCGGAGGCCGTCAACACCGGGTTGCGCAAGGACAAGCCGGCGAGGTCAACGTTGAGGGTCGGGGTGGAGATAGGGGCGTCGCTCATGGTTGGTGGATTGTATGTTTTTCGGACCGTCGCGACGAGCGGGAACGGGGTTGGAGATAGCCGGCGAGGGGTCGATACGGCGACCGCACGCACCGGCCGATTTTCCTACTGATACTGCGCTTTGGGCCCTTGGTCACGAGGAGGAAATGCGGTGGTGGCAAGCCGCCGGGTAGACAAACTGTACGACTGGCTGGCGAAACTGCCGTCTCCGGATGCGGAATTGATCTCGTCGGCCGGACTGGAGCGAGCCGAGCCCCCGTACTTCAAGCGTCTGGTGGAGCTGCTATTCGAGCGTGCGAGCGAAGCGGCCTGGGCGGAATTGATTGCCAACTATCCGCGCTTGAGCCCGCAAGACCGGGCGCGACTGCGGGCCGACGGGCAGCAAATGCGGGCGGGGCTGGCACGTGTCCTGCGGGGCGGCTCGCCGCTTGGTCGCTGCAATGCGATGCAGGCGCTGTGCGATGACCCCGCACCGGCGCTGGCGTATTTGCTGCCGGACGTGCTGCGAACTTCCTCCGGCAACGTGCGGCGCATGGCGGCCGAGACATTACGGCGGCTGGCGGAGTTCGTTCTTGATTCTGCGAAGCGTACCGAGCAAGCGGGGCCGGCTCGTGCCGAGCCGGAGAATCGTAGTAGGAGTGAATCTTGGCGTGACACCGTTGCGCGGCAGCGCGCCGACCGGGCTTCAGTGGCGCGGGCGGTGTGCGAGGCCCTGCGCGGCTTCGAATCGCACTATCGCGTGGAAGTAGTCGAGGCGGCACTGTGGCTAACGCGCGACTTGGGCGAAGATTTGTGGAGTGTGCTCGCAAACCGCCGCTTCCCGACCGCCCACGTCGTAAGCGCCAATCTGAAGGCCTGGGACGGGCCGCGGCTGGCCCGATTTCTCCTGGAGGCCCTGGCGCAGCGGAGATGGCGCGCCACGGCGCGCGAGCAGCTCATGCGCTGGCAGGGCGCGGAGCGCCTGGCAGCGTTGCTCAGAAACTCGGACCTGCTGGAACGCCCCGATTTCCGCGAAGGCTTGAACACACTCGGGCGCCCGG
>JAAYXS010000596.1 GCA_012515775.1 Phycisphaerae bacterium | reverse complement strand
TTTCCCCGGCGCGGGCTCAAACAAGCCGATTTGCTGAAAGCCGTTCGTGGTCTGCAATTAGGCGGGCAAGCGACCAAGTTCCCATGGGTCTATCTTCCCGACCCACGCATCGCGATTTTTGGCCTGAATTCAAATAACCTCGGCAATCTGTCTGTCGGCACCAACGCCATGGGAGATTTGGGCTATTACCAGCTCAAGCGACTGGCGGCCCTGCTGTACCGCCATCGTGAGGTTCCCATCAAGATCGTCGCACTGCACCACAGTCCGAACATCCCCGAGGTGGACACCGCCAAGCGCCGCAAGCAGCGCCCAATGTCACGGCTGGAAAGACTGGCACACCAGATTCCGCGTGAACAGCGGCGCGCTTTGCTATTGCTTTGCATCGCCCACAACGTGCGCCTTGTTGCTCACGGCCACCTGCACGTGGAGGAGGATCGCAGGATCACCGGCACGCGCATCGTGGGCGCGCCCGCCAGCACTGAGCCATCGAACGCCGGGCATTACCACTTCTGGCGTTACACGATACGCGGGAGCGAGCCCCGGCTCTACATAACCCGGCATTCGGTCGCGGTGGCGCCGTCACCCACTGTGCTTAAAGCACGTTAACTGCTGAAATCGAATTAAAGTGGCGGCCCCGGTTCTCCAGTACGGAGACAGGCACACCGCCGAATAAAATCGCGCCGGTGAACCAATGTCCGCCGCACCTCTTTTTCGAGATCGAACGGACGCCGGCCGCGCGTTGGCGGCTCGCCTCACACATTACGCCGACCAGCCGGACGTGCTGGTGCTGGCGTTGCCGCGCGGCGGGCTGCCGGTGGGCTTCGAGGTGGCGACTGCTCTGCGTGTTCCGTTGGACGTGTTCGTCGTCCGAAAGCTGGGTCTGCCCGGCCATGAGGAATTGGCCATGGGGGCCGTGGCTTCCGGGGGCGTGCGCGTTCTTAACCGGGAGCTGGTTGATTATGTCGGGGTCCCACGCGACGTCATCGAGCACTTGACGGCTATCGCGCAACGCGAGCTTCGCCGCCGCGAACAGCTCTATCGCGGCGACCGCCTGCCGCCGGATGTGCGCGGCCGCCGGGTGATCCTGGTTGATGACGGACTCGCGACTGGGGCGACGATGCGCGCCGGCACGGAGGCGTTGCGCCAGGGCGAGTGCGCCCGCATCGTGGTCGCAGTGCCGGTAGCTGCGGCGGACACGTGTGAAGATCTCGCGCGGCTGGCGGACGAAGTGGTCTGCCTCGCAACTCCGGAGCCATTCTTTGGGGTGGGAATGTGGTACGAGGATTTCTCGCAACTGACGGACGACCAGGTACGCGAGCTGCTCGCTCGGGCGGAGCGCGAGCTGCACAGCCTGGCAAATCGTTGAACCTGTGAGATTAGCACGCTGAACTTGTGAGATCAGGACGCTCAGATGACAACAGCGGTTTTTGACGACATCACTGTCGAGGTCCCGGCCGGCCGCCTCCAGCTCGAAGCCAACCTGACCGTCCCCCTCGACGCGAAAGGCATCGTGCTGTTCGCGCACGGCAGCGGCAGCAGCCGCTATAGCCCGCGAAACCGCTTCGTGGCTCAGCATCTGAACAACGAGCGGCTGGCGACGCTGCTTTTGGACTTACTGACGCCTGCGGAAGAGGAGGTCGACGCCCGGACCGCGCATCTGCGGTTCAATATCGATCTGTTGGCGGAGCGGCTGGGCCAAGCCAGTGACTGGGTCCACGGCAATCCCGATTTGCGGGAGCTGCCAATCGGCTACTTCGGCGCCAGCACCGGTGCTGCTGCGGCGTTGGTTGCGGCCGTGGACCGGCCGGACCTGGTGCGGGCCATCGTCTCGCGCGGTGGGCGGCCGGACTTGGCGCTTCCGGTTCTGGGACGTGTCACAGCCCCCGTGCTGCTGATTGTGGGAGAGAACGACGCTCCGGTGATCCGCCTGAACCGCGTGGCGCTGCAGGACATGCGCTGTCACCGGGAGCTCGAAATCGTGCCCGGCGCGACTCATCTGTTCGAAGAACCGGGCGCGCTGGAGCAGGTAGCGCGGCTCGCGGCGCAGTGGTTCGGGCGATTTCTCGCGCAGGCGGCGACATAGGCGCGTCGGGGGTGCCGCCCGAACCGCTGGCCCGCAAAACGCCGCCCCGCAATTCAGGACTAGGCTGACCGGCGCGCTAGCGTGAGGCGGCGGGCTGTCGGCGACTACGGGCCGCCTGCTTCGCCTGGCGCGACAGCGCCGTGTGGGAAGCAGCCTTCTGGCCTTCGCGTTTGAGCGCTTTTTGCCCGGCTTGGGAGCGTTTGCGCGACACGCCGTTTTCGCCGCTCTTGCTCTTGCCCTGGCCGCGCTGGACGTCGCGCTGCGCCTTCTTGCGGGTGCTTTCTGAAGTGTGGCCCTTCTTGGGAGGCGGGAGTTCCACGCCGGCGCGGCGCGCTTTGGAGAGGCCGATCGCAATCGCTTGCTTGGCGCTGCGGGCCCCGTGCTTGCCCTGGCGCACGTGGTGGATTTCCTCGCGCACGAATTCACCGGCCTGGGTGCTGGCAGACTTGCCCTGCTGCTTGTCTTTGCGGGCGCGTTCTGTGGTTTTCTTTGCAGGCACGAATCGTCTCCTGGCATTCAAACGACCACGGCGCGTCCCCCGGCCGCCCTACGCGACGGTACCGCGCCAACCACCTGTTTAGTTTGCGGCGCCACCTGAACGCGCGATGAATTCAAGGTGAGAACGCACTCATGGAAAGGTGATAAAGTGATAAAGCGATAGGTTGATAAAGGGAACCCGCGGACCGTCCTTTATCACCCTATTGCTTTATCACCTTATCACGTCATTGCGGGAGGGGCGCCCATGCCAGGACTACCGCGCGTACGCGCACGTCCGCCTTGCGCGGCCTGACGGTGACTTCCTCGAGTCGCTCCGTCTGCGGATTGAGCCGCGCGGCCAGTTCTTCCACTTCTCTTTCAAACTGCGCCTGCAACTCGTGCAATTGCCGCTCCAGGACCGCGACTCGCTGCTCGGCCCGTTCGACGTCGCCGGCTTCGCGTGCCGCACGGCCCGCGCCGCGAGCTGCGGTTGCCACGCGGCCGACGTTGCCGGCGCTGGCTACCTTCCGCCCGGTCAATGCCCCCAGGAGCGCGGCACCGGCTGAGACGGCCGTCTGCAGCTTGGCCGCTGAGGCCTGGCTTTTTTGAACCTGGACGGCCTGTTCTGCGCGGCTGATCCTGTCGCGCAGCGCGGCCACCTTCGGTGCGTACTTGTTCCGCAACTTCTCCACCTGCTCGTCGCGCTGCTCGCGGGCGGACTGCTGAAGCCGCAATCGGAAGTCGCGCTCGGACTCGCCCACCTTCGATACCTGCTTAAACTGCGGGCTGCGCAGGAGCTTCAAGCTCGCCGTGCGAAACACCATGTCCGCAAAACTGCCGGTGCAACTCTTGAAAAATGCCGCTCGCGTGGCCTCCGGCGGTAGAGCGGCGAACGTTCCGCCCGAATCCGGCCGCGTCTTGAGATCAGTGTCCGAGAAGTCGCTCGGTTCTGCCGCGTTCCAGTCCACACCACCGGGCCCTGAGCCGAGCGGGGCCAGGTAACAAGCCGCGGTATCATGCTCGACGCCGGCCTTGGAATCGCGGAAGTGGACATTCGCACAGCCGAAGAGCATCGGCTTGTAGAGAATTCTTCCCGTCTGCCGGGCCGGAATGAAATACTGCGGGATGTCCGGCGGCAGCGCGGGCGGCGTTGAAGTCACATTCGCTTCTCCGCCCGCGGTCGCGG
>JAAYXS010000595.1 GCA_012515775.1 Phycisphaerae bacterium | reverse complement strand
GGCATCTACGAGCCCGGGCCCGACCGCCTTCCGTTTGGCAATCCCGCCCGAGTTAGTGCCCCCGCCGGAAAATACGACGGCATTGGTGTCGTTGTCAATTCTGACCCTCCCGAAAGCCCGGGTGCGCCGGGGCATCTACCGGGACCCGAATCAGATTGGCTCCGCAGTGGCGGCGAAGCTCCAGGACTGCGCAATGGGTAAGGCGCCCTGGCCGCTACTGCTGACTGGTCCAGCGGGCACCGGCAAGACCTGTGCGGCGTTATGCCTGTGCGACCGCGTGCGTACCAGCGTGTCGTTTCGCGACTTCGGGAGCATTTGTGAGACGGTGCGGCAGGCCAAGCTTGGCGAACTGTATTCGCACGGCACACACGCGGACACGCTGCTGTCGCCGGACGACTGGTGGAGCGCGTGGGGCAAGTTCAGCCTCGCCGTCGTGGATGAAATCGGGGCACGGGCGTCAATCACTGAGCACGTTTACGAGTGCATGAAGCGGGTGCTAGATGAGCGGCAGGGCAAGCCGCTGGTGCTGATTTCGAACCTGGACCTGACTGGGCTGGCGCGGGTGTACGACGACCGGGTAGCGAGCCGGGCCGGCGCTGGAACGGTTGTGCGGTTCGCTGGTGCTGACCGGCGTGTGCAGAGACACCAGGCTGGTGTTGGGGAGCCGTTCTAATGACCAAAATCACCCCCAACGAAGAAATCTGGCCCTTCGCCGAGAACGTCGCGGTACTGCGCGACTGGCCACGGCTGGGCAGCGCGATGGAGATACCCGGTCGCACGGCGGACGAGATACGGGAGTACGCGCGGCTGCTGCTGACCGCGCCCGCGTTCAAGAGCGGCCAGCGCGCGGACAAGCGCCGGGCGAAACTGGGGTTACAGGTGAGTCGTCTGCGGGCGGCGGGAGAAGCGCAATGACCGCGAAACTCGATAACTGGGTACTGGTGTGGAACCAAGGGTATCTGTGTCTGCACGGCAACGCCTACGACCATCCGGACATGCCGGGCGGGCGCGAGATAACCACGTCGCCGGTCAAGTCCGTGGCGAACGGGCAGGCTGTGTGCAGCAGTCGGACGTACATACTGGGGCAGCCGTGGCGCCGCGAGACGTTGTGGTCGCGCCTGGTGCGCTGGTGGGCGATACGAAAGTTGACGAGAACTTTGGCAAACCGGGGCTAGGAGACTGACATGTTGATTCAATCCATCATCGCAATCATTTGGCCGCTGCCGCCGATATGGCCGCCGGTGCCGTGGGATGTAATACGCGCCACGCTGATGGCGCTGGGGGTGCAGCCATGAACGACATAGCAGTGCAGCACAACCAGATGATTCGGAAGAAGCTCGCGGCCGTGCGCAAGGCGGAAATCGAGTTGAAGGAATACACCGACCTACGCAAGGAATCCGCTGAACGACTGGTGCGGGCTGAGCGCGAGCTGCGCGACGCCATCGACAACGGCCCGAAGCTGCCAGGAATGGAGTAATGGCGGAGATGAAATTAGCTGACGTGCCACAAGAGTTGCGCCCGACGAAGAAGCGCGGCAAACAACGGGTGTCCGCGTCGCGGATCACGAGCGATCCGACACACACGAACCTCAACCCGTTGGAGAACCGCTGATGCACGCGCTGGCACGAAGAAACGATCCGATCACGTCGCACCAGGCCGCTGAGGAAGTCGAGGCCAGCGGCCGGGCCGCTTCGCAGCGGCAGACCTGCCTGCTGGAAGTGTGGAAGAAGCCCGGTCAGACCGCCGCCGAGATCGCGGCAGCCACCGGGCTCGAACGCCACGTTCCCTCGCGTCGATTGCCCGAACTGCGCAAGGCTCGCCTGGTGAAAAGCGGGCCGGTTCGCCGCTGCACCGTCACCGGCAACCCGAGCATGACCTGGCTGCCGATGCGCAGCGAGGAGGTCTCGGCAAAGTTCCCACTGTCGCACTCGTTCGCCGAGGTGATGGTGGCGACGAAAGCGAGGAAGCCATGATAATCGCAGTCGATTTTGACGGAACGATCGTTGACCACCGCTACCCGGACATCGGCGCGGAAGTGCCAGGCGCGGTGGAGTGGTTGAAGCGGCTCGTGGAGC
>JAAYXS010000594.1 GCA_012515775.1 Phycisphaerae bacterium | reverse complement strand
GAGGGCCGCGCCGATGCGATCGACGAGCACCTGGGCGGTGTACGGTTTGGGGACGAAGCCGGCGGCGCCGCTGTCGCGCAAACGAGCCAAAGTTTCTTCCTCGCCAAAGCCGCTGGATAGCAGCACGCGTGCATCCGAGCGTATGGCCAGGATTTCTTCCAGTACGGCCTCGCCCCCAATGCCCGGCATGGTCATGTCCAGCAGCACGACCGAGATATCGGCGGCGCAGCGGCGGAACTGCTCGATGCCGGCGGCGCCGTCTTTGGCCAGCAGGACCCGCGCGCCGCGCGACTCCAGCACGGCTTGCACGACCTCTCGGATGTCCTCTTCGTCATCGATTACCAGGATGGTTGCTCCGGCCGGGAGTTCGGTCACGGGCTCGCGCGGAGGTCTGAGGCCGGCGTCGGCTGCGGCCGGCGGGAAGAGCAGTGTGAAAGTCGTGCCCTGTCCTGGGGCACTGATGACGCGTACCGCGCCGCCATGCGAGCGCACGATGCCCAGCAGCGCCGACAGGCCGAGACCGCGTCCGGTCGCCTTGGTCGTGAAGAAGGGGTCGAAGATGCGCGCCAGCACGGCGGGGCTCATGCCACATCCGGTGTCGGCGACCTCCAGGCAAACGTAGTCACCCGGAGCGAGGGAGTTGCCGATGTAATCAGCCGCCAGCTCCGCGGCTGACAGTGTTCGCAGTGAGGTGCGCGCCGAGACTGTTCCGGGCTGCGATCCGAGCGACTCCGCCCCGTTCATGAACAGGTTCATCAGGATTTGCTGGAGCTGGCTGGCGTCACCTTCGACCAACGGCAGACCCGGCGCAAGTTGCAGCTCCACCTTGACTTGCTTTGGCAGAGCTGCTCCCACCAAGTCAACCATCTCCTCCACGAGCGCATTCAGCTCCAGCGGCTGCACGTCGTAGCGGGCACGGCCGGCGTAAGCCAGCATTTGCCGGGTTAGCTCCGAAGCCCGCCGCCCGGACTTGATGATTTTGTTCAGGAAGGCGCACGCCTCGGAGTCCGGAGGTAAACGCTCCATGGCCAGTGAGGCGTTGCACAGCACGGCCAGCAGCAGATTGTTGAAATCATGCGCCAGACCGCCGGCCAGCATCCCCAGGCTTTCCAGTTTCTGGCTTTGCTGAATGCGGGCTTCGAGCTGCCGCCGCTCGTTCTCGGCACGTTTGCGCTCGCTCGTGTCACGGAAGACCACCACCGCGCCGGTGAGCTGTCCGTGTTGCCGAATGGGCGAGCTGATGAAATCGACCGTCAACTCCGTCCCGTCTTTTCGCCGGAACAGCGCATCCACGCCTTGCCGCACGATGCCCCCGCGGACGGCCTCGCATATCGGGCAGTCCTCGGCCAGCATTGGCGCCGGCTGCGCCTGGCCCCGGCGCATCAAGTCGTGAGCGCACATTCCGATCAGCTCGTGCACCTCCCAGCCGAGCATGCGAGCCGCGGCGGGGTTGGCGAAGCTGATCCGGCCGTCGAGGTCCACCCCGTAAATGCCCTCCGCGGCGCAGTCGAGAATCTGCTTATTCTGCCGGCTGAGTTGCTCGAGGCGCTCCTGGTCGCGCAGCCGTTCAGTCACATCGCGCGCGAAGCCCACCAGGATTTTGCGGTCATCGTCGCGCAGCACGATGACGCTGGTCTCCAGGCGAATGATGTGCCCGTCGCGATGCCGGTGCGCCGTGGCGAATTGGTGCAGACCGGTGCGCATCGGGCTCACATCGGCGCGGCGATTGGCCGGCTCCTTCACCTCCAGGTCGGTGATCTTCATCTGCAGCAGCTCGTCCGGGCTATAGCCGGTCATGCGGCAGAACGAGTCATTCACCTCCACAAAGCGGTAGTTCTCATCCACGACGAAGAAACCGTCCATGGCGCTCCGCAGAATGGCGCGGTTGCGCATGGCCAGCTTGCCGGCGCGCGTGGCGGACACCTCCTGGTCGGTGCAATCGCGCAGCCAGACGGCCGCTTCATCCTGGGCATTCGGCAGCGGAACGATCTGCGCCATGATCGAACGCCCGTCCACCAGCATGCGCTGGGAACCCGGCTGACGCTGCTTGATGGCAACGGCTACCTTCTCATGCAACGCGGCGTGCTCCGGCTCAGGCAGCTTGTCCAGCAGCGCCGCGGCCTCGCCATGATCGTTGCCCGAGTGGTTCTTGGCTCGCCGCCCCTTGGAATCGAGCACAATCACTGGATCGGGAATGGCGCTTAAGAGATCCTTCAACTGTTGAATCTGCCGGCTCTCGACCCCGCTCTTGCGCACGGCCCGCAGCCGCCGCAGCTCGAGCAGCACCAGCACGATTACCCCCAGGACGGCCACATTCAGCAGGATTAGCAGCACTATCGGGAACATAGCTGAGCTCGCTCACGAAGCGCCCGCTAGGCGGGCTCGGTAGCTTCTGAATCCGCAGTCTGCGATCCGCTCGGCTGGGCGGTGCGGGCCTGAAGCAGACATTCGTCGGCCTCACGCACGCGCCCCGACAGCCGCAGAGCCTCGGCCTTCTGTCGCCAGGCGGCCGCTTCCATTGTGCGATTGGCGTGCCGCCGCGCCAACTCGATCTTCTTTTCGGCGCAGCGCACCGCCTCGGCATAGTCGCCCAAACGCAGGTTCATTTCGGCCATGTACTCGTAGGTAATGGTGCGTGCGTTCCAGAAGGACGTGCCTTCGAGCGTGTTTAGTGCCAGCGCGAACTCGTTCTTGGCGCTGGCGAACTGCCCTTCAAGCGACGCACAGCGTCCCAAATGCATGTGGGAGATGCCCGTGTTTGTGCGGTCGCCGATCTCCTGGGCCAGCGTCAAGGCGCGTTGGTAATAGTCGCGCGCCTCGGCGTAGCGCTGCTGATCCAGCAGCAGGTTGCCTAAACCGTTGTACGGGCCAATGAGCGGCGCCAGGGCTCCAAACCCCTTGCATACGTCCACGGCCCGGCGAAAGGCCGCCTCGGCCTCCTCGCTGCGCCCCAGTCGTGCCAAGGCAAAGCCGGCGTTGTTGTAAATCTGCGCCCGCTCCGCCTCGAGCCCCAGACCCTCGGCGATCACCGCCGCTTCCGCGTACAGTTGCTGGGCCTGCTCGTACTCCCCTTTCAAGTAGTACATGACTCCCATGTTGGCCTTGGCTTCGACCAGCAGTTGTTTGTCGCCGCGCTGTTCGGCCAGGCTCGTGATCTGCCGGTGGTACTTGCCCGCCTCCTCGTATCGGCCCAGCCGAGCGCTGCATGCACTGAGGTATTGCAAGGCTTCGATGAAGTTGGCGTCTTCCTCAATTACGTCGCGCACTAGGCGAATCGCGGTTTCGTAATCTCCTTGCAGGTAGGCCTGCTTGCCGCGCGTGAACTTCTCACGTGTTTCCAGGGCGACGGCGGGCAGCGCAGCCTCCACGCCGGCCGCGCCCGGATTCAACTGCAACAGCTCGGCCAGCCGTCCAAACAGCACACTTTGCAATTCCACCATGCGCGAAAGCGGCCCCTGGAAGGGGCCGATCCGCTCGGGTTGCGGCATGGAGCGCCGCAAAACGTCCGCCCAAAAACAGATCGACTCTTGTCCGCGCCGAAAACGGCCGGTCACGATGGTGCCGGCCCCGACCACGCGCCCGGCCGCCAGAAGCTGCGCGCCCAAACCACCTACGGCGGCTATCTCCGGCCGCTGCAGTACGGCCCGCAACTGTTCGTGATCGGCGACGTACGTTCCCGGGATGCGCGAGAGTTCGCGAGCCAGCGTGTCGGCCAAGGCGAACCCCAGCCAGTCCTCCGCACCTTCGCCGGATTCGTTCTCAAAGGGCAAAACGGCCAAGCCGCGCGGCTGGACGCCGTTGCTCGAAACTGGGGGGGCGACGACCGTGGCCGGCTGCTGTTGTGGCCGGGCCAGGTGGTTTCGCAGCGCCTCGGCCGAGGCGAAGCGCTGCGCCGGGTCATTTGCCAGTAGCTTCAGGATCGCTTTGATGAACCAGGCCGGCACATTGGCGGGCGCCTGCTCGGGCCACTGCACGGGCCGCGTCTGCGTGTTGATAAGCGTCGCGAACACACTCTCGCTGGCGAAGGGACGCTTGCCGGTCACGGTGTGGTAGAGCGTAGCTCCCAGCGAGAAGAGGTCGGCCCGGGCGTCGACCGTCGCTCCCGGTATCAACATTTCCGGAGCCGCATAGGCCAGTGTTCCGACCGCGCCCGGGCTGTTTGAGCTACCCGCGCGGCGCGAAGCCATGCCGGCCACGCCCAAATCGGAGATGCGCAGCCGGCCATCAGCCCCGAGGAGCAGGTTGGCCGGTTTGATGTCGCGATGTAGCAATCCGGCATTGTGGATCGCCATCAGCCCGGTAGCGGAGTCGATGGCCAGTCCGGCCGCCTGTTGCCAGCAGAGCGAGACGCCGTGCTCGATGAGTGTTGCCAGATCAATCCCATCCACGTACTCCATTACGAAGTACCAGACGTCGTTAATCACGTCGCAATCGAGAACGCGGACGACGTGCGGATTGTTGACACGAAATCCCGCCCGAGCCTCATAGCGGAGACGCTGGACCGCCGAATCGGAGGCGTCGCGAATTCGTTGCGGCAGAATCTTCAGGACGCAGGGATGATTCAGAAACTCATGCTCGGCAAAGTACGTGACTCCGTGGGCCCCGTGGCCGATGACGTCCACCAGGCGGTATCGTTCCCGGAGCACGTTTCCGGGCGCGACGTCACCGAAACCCTCGAGCAGGGCCGCGGCGCCAGTCGGCATGGGAAGTCTACTTAAAGGTTGAACAAACTCGCAGACCGCACAACGGCAAACCCTGGGGCATACAAGAGCTAATCGCCGCGATTCACCGCAGTGGACACAGCGCACCGGTTCGGGCGGATTGTTGGGAAGAGCAGTGTCGCGGCCTTCTGTGTGCGTCAACTGAACTCTCTCAAAAATCTCTGGATTTCAGTATTGACATTCGAATGCGAGCCGGCTACATTTGCGTCTTAAGCGAGGAGTTTTTAGGTTTCGTGGCCGAGTTTTCCTGGCGCGCCAAATTAGCGTCGTCAGGGCACTGATTACTCCCAGGCGCTTTCGGCGCTTCGAGGACCGCAGTGTACCGGGTCGGCAGCACGCCGCAAGCGCCGAGCGCAGCGTTTTCGGTATCCATCGGCTCTCATTTCAGAGGAGAAAATCATGGACGTGTTCGTGATGCTATTGGAAGCCGGATTCGAAGTGATCGCCGCAATCGCTGGTTTCATTGACACGATCACCTGCTAGGCGAAGGACCGCACTACAATGATCGAAGTAATTACTGAGATTGACGATCTGACCATCGAGTCGCGTTAAGGCGACCGAATCCCCAGCCAAGCGGCTC
>JAAYXS010000593.1 GCA_012515775.1 Phycisphaerae bacterium | reverse complement strand
GCCTCAGGTTATCAAAATCGTGTGCACAAGAAGCATGAGTATCTGATCATCTGCCCCTTATGCCCGCAGCCACACGCCTTTTTATCAGACCGGTTGATCACCTGTGCCCACCTAGCCCCCAGCGTGATTACTGTTCCGGCGGCCCTTGCTTCGTGCCACGGGGGGCCGACGCTACGGATTGCTTGCCGTCGCTGGCGCTTCGGGCTCGGAGCAGGTGGGCTCGGGTTATGCGTGCGCCCGGACCGGTTGGCGGCACCGCAAAACGCCGGGTACCATGGGGTCCATGCGTCCAGGCTCAGAAACCGGTCGCTCGGCCGGCCTCGCTGTAATCGCCTTCATTCTGGTCGCGGCGGCCATCACGTACCTGGGGCCGGTCCTTACGCCGGTCCTGATTGCCCTGTTTCTCTACTACATCATTCGTCCGGCCGCAGATGCGCTCGTGCGACGCGGGGCGCCGGCCTGGCTGGCGTATCTGTTCCTTTTCACGCTGACCGTCGTCGCGATTATCTGGCTCGGGCGAATTGTGCACGGCAACATGCTGCTCGTCCGCGGCCGGTTGCCGGAATATCGCGCCAACCTGCTGGGGTTGCTCGACGCCCTGCCCGGACCACAGGCGCGGGCCCAGGCCAAAGACCTGGTAGCGCAAGTCTTCGACGTTTCGACCGGCGACGTGCTTGGGCTGGCGTTCGGCCCGGCCATCAGCTTCCTCGAAACGGCCGTGATGGTGTTCTTCTACCTGTTCTTCATCATTATCTCCGCGCGACGCATCGGCGGACGCGTGCAGCGGGCCTTCGCGCCGGAAACGGCCGGGCGTCTACTGCAGATCGGGTCGAACATCAACAAGGGCATGGCCCAATACATGAAGGTCAAGACGCTGGTCAGCCTGGGCATAGCGATCTGCCAGGCCCTGATCGCGTATCTGTTCGGGCTGCACTTCTGGCCGTTGTGGGCGGTGTTGATGTTCGCGCTCAATTACATCACCTACGTCGGGAGCATCGCGGCCCTCGTTCCGCCGGTCGTGCTGGCCTTTCTGCAATTCGGCAACTCCTGGACGGCCCTGGGCCTGGCGGCGCTGCTGATCATCAACCGCTTCGTCTGGGTCGACTACATCGAGATCCGCCTTGCGGGCAAGAGCCTCAACGTTGACCCGGTTCTCCTGCTGGCCTCGCTCGCGTATTGGGGCTGGGTGTGGGGCGCCGTCGGCCTGGTGCTGGCCGCGCCCATGCTGATGGCGCTGAAAATCACGCTGGCGAACATTGAGAGCACGCGCCGCTGGGCAGTGTTGATCAGCGATGAATGATTCTGATCAGCGATGAATGTCGCGCCCTTGAGTTCCACCCGCGGTGGACACGATGTCCGCCGCCGATAAACTAAATTTCTCCCGTAAACGGAAGCCGCTATGTCCATTAAGCCCGACAAACTCAGCCGTATCGGCGTGCTCACCGGCGGCGGCGATTGTCCCGGCCTGAACGCCGTCATCCGCGTCGTCACCAAAGCCGCGATTTTGCAGCTCGGCCTGCAGGTCATGGGCATCGAGGACGGCTTTCTGGGCCTGATTCGCAATCGCATGCGCCCGCTGGAGATGGATGACGTTTCGAACATTCTGACGGCCGGCGGCACCATCCTCGGCACCAGCAACAAGGCCAACCCGGCCCGCTTCGTCACCGGCCACGACGCCGACGGGAACCCCATCTTTGAGGACGTGACCCGCCGCGTCCTCGAGCACATTCGGGAGCGCCACCTGGACGGGCTGATCTGCATCGGGGGCGACGGCACGATGAGCGTCGCGGCCCACATGATCCGTCACGGCGTGCCGTGCATCGGCGTGCCCAAGACCATCGATAATGACCTGATGCACTCGGACATAACGTTCGGCTTTCTGACGGCGGTCGATACGGCCACGCAGGCGCTGGACCGGATTCACTCGACGGCGTCCAGTCACCACCGCGTGATGGCGGTCGAGCTGATGGGCCGCAACGCCGGGTGGCTGGCGCTGCACGCCGGTTTGGCGGCCGGGGCGGACGTGATCCTTATTCCCGAAATCCCCTATGACATTGCAGCGGTCTGCGAAAAATGCCTGGAGCGCTCGCGGCACGGCAAACGCTTCACGCTGATCGCGATCGCCGAGGGGGCGCGGCCCAAAGACGGGCAGCGAGTCGTGAGCCAGGTAGTGCGCGACAGCCCCGACCCCATTCGCCTGGGCGGCATCAGCAACGTGCTGGTTGAGGAAATCACCGCCCGCACGGGGCTCGAGGCGCGGGCCACTATCCTGGGGCACGTGCAGCGCGGCGGTACGCCTATTGCCGCGGATCGTGTGCTGGCCATGACGTTCGGGCACAAGGCCATTCAACTGGTCGCGAGCGGCCAATGGAACAACTGCGTGGTCAGGCAGAAAGGCGAGGCCACGTTTGTTCCGATCGAAGCCGTGGCCGGGCAGCAGCGCACTGTGCCGCTGGACGATCCGTTGTTGGACATGGCGCGCGCCGTCGGCACCGCACTCGGTGATTGAACAATTCGCACTAGGTCGTTGCGTCCTGCGGTCTGCTGCGCAGGTACTTGAACGGCCGGATGAACGGCTGATAGATGAAGTTGCGCCACAACTTGCGCCCAATGACGTAGCCTGCAAATACACTCGGGCAGAACCAACGACGGTCCAATAGACGGCGCACCAGCCCGCTGGTCGCGAAGTTGATGATGCCGTGCGCCAGCCAGGAGGGTCCGCCGATATTACGCAGGCTCAACACCACGCGCAGCCAGATCGCCAGGTAGTCGTGCCGCGCGAATTGCAGTGCGCCGGTACCCATGTAGTCGTAAGCGGCCACGTCGCGCGAGGCGATTAACCCGCTCTCGCAAGCCCGCTTATGCAGCGGCGTCCCCGGATAGAACATGAGCGGGAAGACGCGCAGCACCGCCCGGCCGCGGTGATGATCGGCGATGAAGCGCATCGTCTCGATCACATTCTGCTCCGGCTCAAAGGGATTGCTGACGAGGTAATGGTATTCCGTTCGAATGCCGTACTTCTTGAACAGGGCAATGGCTTCTGCCACCCGCTTCAGCGGCGTCGGGCGCTTGTAAATGTTCTCCAGCGTATCCTGGCTGGCACTTTCGATGCCCATGCTGACCAACTGGATTGGCAGTCGGGCCAGCGTCGCGACCTTGCGCTCGGAGACAGTGTTGGGGAAAGCATCCAGCTCCAGCGGCAGCCCAATCTGTTCGTTGTATCGGGCGGTGAACTCCTCCAGTTCTTCCTCGCGCCGCACCAGAAACAAGTCGTCCACAAAGTTGATCGCCCGAATGCCCGGAAAACGCGCCCGTGCTTCTCGCAGTTCGGCCAGCACATTCTCGATCGAGCGCAGCCGCGTCCACTTTCCGCAGCCTTGATGCAGAATCTGCAGGCCGGTGTTGTTACAGAACGTGCAGTGAAACGGGCAGCCGCGGCTGGTCTCGACGCGCAGCGTATCCAGGGCGCCGCGCAGGTTTTCCGGGCGCGCCGGCACGAGTCCGTCCTTGGCGGCGACCCACTGCGTGGACAAGTCCCAATCCGGGAAGGGAAAGCGGTCCAGGTCCGGCTCGAGCGGCGCCAGCCGGTTGCGCACGACTTCGCTGTTGCCGAAGGCCGAGCCGGCGCGGAAGGACAGGCTCGGCACCGTGAGCGGATCACCGCCGCCTTCCAGGCGCGCCGCCAGTTCTCGCAGCGCGTGCTCCCCCTCACCGACGCAAATCGCGTCTGCAATCGCTAGAGATTCGTCAGGCGCTACGGTCGGATGAGTCCCGCCCCAGATGATGGGCGCGCGCAGTCCGGCCTCGCGAATTCGTTGCGTCAGGACGCACGCCCGGTGGAACGTGTTCGTCACCAGGCTGAGGCCGATCAAGTCGCGGTCGCGCAGATGTTCGATGAGGGCCTCGACCGCCGCCCGGCTCCAGTCCGGTTTGGCCGTGTCCCGGCGCGACGACATGAGCAGTATCTTGACGTCATGCCCGGCCGCTTTTAGGGACGAGGCGACATAGCGCATGCCCAATGCGATCGGATGAGCGTATGTAGAGATGAGCGCGATCTTCATACTGCCTCCCGTGTCGCGCACACCTTAGTGCGACCCGCGTCAAGGTCAAGACGTATTTCCGAGGCACTCAGTCCGACTTGTGTAGTCGGCGCGATGCTCTTGCGACGCGCCGGCGCTACGGATGAGGCGAACGGCCGCCGCCGTGGCTGCCGGGGAGGATTGGCTGGTTGTCGGAATGCCGCGATTCGTTTGCGCTTGTCACGCGAATCGCGGGGCGATCCTTGAATGGACAGACGTGTTCACAAGTACCGCAGCCGATGCAATGCCCAGCGTTGATGCGCGGCTGCTTAACGACTCGTCGCTGCCCGCGCGGCGTCAGTACTTCCGTTTCCACCAGGTAGATTGCCTTGCGCGGCACCGGGCAGTGCTCTTCACATACGGCGCATTCGCGTCCCAACGCGTACGGTATGCAGCGAGTGGTGTCGAACGACGCCAGCCCGATGCGCACCTGCTGCTTCTCCTTCAACGGCAGCGGCATGATGGCTTCGGTCGGGCACACTTGGCCGCAACGGTTGCACTCGTAATCGCAGTACCCGATTCGCGGGGCCAGCCGTGGCGTCCATAGACCCGCCAGACCCGCCTCGGTCAGCGTGGGCTGCAAACCGCCGGTCGGGCAGATCTGCATGCACGCCCCGCAGCCGGTACAACGCGACAGGAAGTCGCGCTCCGCTCGCGCGCCCGGCGGGCGCACCAGTTCGGGGTTGTAGACCTTGCCGCGCGCCTGCGGCGTCGCCCGCAGCATGACCAGGCCGGCCAGACCGGCGGCCGCCGCCCCAAAGACACCCCGTCGAGAAATGCCCAACGATGTATCAATCTGCGGCAGCTCCGGCCCTAGGCGGGCTGCGGCGGCGGGCGGAATGCCATTCCGCTTGCCCCACGGCGGCACTATTTCGAACTTCACTCCCGCGCTGGCGCAGGCGGCGGTACAGTTGAAGCACCCCAGACATTCCTGCGGCCGCCAGCCTGCTCCGGCGGCGTTCGTTGCCGCGCCATGGCAGCTCATACTACATACGTCGCATTGATTGCAGGCGTCGGCTTCAGCTTTGCGCCGCAATAATGGCCGCCACGATAGCAAGCCCAACAACGCCCCGAGCGGGCAGATATATCGGCACCAGAAGCGTGGGCGGTAGAAACTCAGGCCCAGAATCAGAATGAAAAATGCGAGAATGAGCCCGCTGCCGAGAAAGACCGGCTGCGGCCGGGCGAAGACGTGGTCCCGCAGAAAACCGTACACCGGTTCCGTCACCGCCGTCAGGCGCACCGGACCGATTCCGGGATCGCTACGGTAGATGGCCGTCGCGCCGTCTTCGACCGCCCATTGCACCCCCGGCAAAAGGGCAGTGGCCGTGGTGCGATACAGGATCACGATCGGATCTAGCAGCATGAGCCACTGTGTGCCGAAAAGCGCCATTACCAGCACGCCAATCAGCACGAAGTACTTGGCGAGCTGGCGCCTCGACCAGTGCGCGACCTGCCGCCTGCGCGGCTTGAATAGGCGGCCGACAATGGCCTGCAATGTCCCCAGCGGGCAAAACCAGCCGCAGAACACGCGGCCGAAGACCAGCGTCACGGCGACAGTGATCAGCGCCAGCAGCGCCGCGACTTGCACGGTGTGCGCCGCCAGGGCCGTGGACAGCAGGATCAGCGGATCCAAATAGAAGAACAGGTTCAGCAGCGGCGATGGATCCTGCCCGGGTGTGGGGCGCGCCAACAGCACGAGCGCGAAGAACGCGGCGAGCGACAGCAGTTGAATCCGCCGGCGCCACCGAGCGGCCCCGGAGCGAGGCTTGCGACGACTCACGAGAGCTCGAATTCCTTCAAAGCCAGACTGCGATAGTCGATCTTGCCCAGCCCGTACTTCTGGCCGGTGGTGACCGTTTCGATCTCGGCCGGCTTATAGCCCAGAAGTTCACAGCCGAAAGCGTCCAATGCGACGATATCAACGCCGGCCGCGACCGTGTTCAGCACCTTAACATCGGCCAGGTCGCCGCCGGTGGGGCCGTGGGCCGTGAGGATGCGGGTCGCGTCGAGCACGCAGAGGCGCGGCTTCATGAATTGTGTGATGTCGGCGATGGTCGTGGGCAGGTCCTGGTGGAACTCGCGTCGTTTCCCGACCACGCCCATGTAGTTCTTCATGCAGGCTGTAACAGTGGTAGCCGAGTGATGCTTGGCGATCGGCACGTTGATGACCAGGTCGCACTCGACGATGCCGGGGTAGACCGGGTGCTGCTTGAGGCGGTTGCCGCCGACTTTCATGTCGCGGAAGCGGGTCTTGTCGAGGTAGACGATTTCGGCGCCGGCCGCCTGCGCCGCGGCCGCGATGCCGCTGTTTTCATACGTCTCCTTGGCCTCGTTGCAGGGGTAGTCGCCGACCTTGACCTTCTTCGCGCCGGCGTTCAGGCACAGGCGCACCAGGGTGGCTACAACCAGCGGGTGCGTGTTGGCGGCCTGTTCCGCGGTGCGGTTCCAGCCGATGTTGGGCTTGACCCAGACGACGTCGCCTTTTTTTACGAAGCGCTGCATTCCGCCGAGTTCGGCGAGGGCCTTTTCGGTCAGGCGTGCGGCGGGGCTC
>JAAYXS010000592.1 GCA_012515775.1 Phycisphaerae bacterium | reverse complement strand
CTGGACCGCTTCCTGCACAACGCCGAGGTGATCACCATCAGCGGCAAAAGCTACCGCCTGCGTAACCGCAGCCCCAAAGAGCAGCCGCCTGCGACCGCCACAGCTTGCAGAGAGCACCCGAAATGACAGATATTTATGAGGTATTCGGCTGCATTTGAAGTGATTATAGATGGCGGTATTTCAAGTGATAGGTGACACTCCGCTTCATAGTTTCACCCGACTTGGGGCATGGCACCCGACTTGGGGCATGGCACCCGGCTTTTCTGATATTACGGTGCTTGGGCTGTAAGGAGCGCGGGTCCGATTTTCGGAATTCAGATGCCGCCCGCGGCGGGGGCGGCCCGCGCGGGCGGCATGTGGTTTTCTTCTGGCGGCCAGCGGGCTGGCGGTGGTTACTTTTGCGGGCTGGTTACTTTTTCGCCGGCTTGAGCTTGGCCCGCAGGATGGCCAGCAGGGTGTCGTTGTCGAGCGGCTTCTGAAAGACGCCTTCCAAGCCCAGTTCGGCGTAATCGGCGCTGACGTTCAGATTGTCGCCGACCGAGCTGAGCATGTAGATGGGCGGCGGGCTGCCCATGGCCCGAATGCTCTGCACAAAGGAGGTCCCGGCGTCGACCTCCTCCATCATCAAATCGACGATGATCAGGTCGGGGCGCGTCTCCTTGTAGACCTTAAGCGCCTCTTCCGCGCTGCGGGCCGTCAGCACGCCGTAGCCGTTCTTTTCGAGCACCATCCGCAGGGCGAACAGGATGTCCTCGTCGTCGTCGATACAGAGAATCACGTGCTTGCCGTTTTGCATCAGTTTTCCCCAGCTTTTGACAAACCAGGTTGTGGCGCCGGCGCGGAGCCGGCGGACTTTGTAACGAAATCACGATCCACTTGGTCAGGCTGCGGCGGGTGGCCGACTTCTTCAAACCTGCCTGTGCGCAGAGCCTGCCGGACAAACTCCAGCGCGGCTTCCAGGTTGGCCTGCGCCCGCGGCGACAGCTCCTCGCCGAATTCGTTGAAGCGATAGCCGCGAATGCCCAAGGCGAAGCCCTGCGGTTGCGCATCGAAAAGCTTGCGGGCCAGGGTCAGCACGCCGGCCGGTTCGAGGCTGTGGCTGCTGAAGCCCAATTCCTCCTGCCGCGGCTGGACGCGCTGGAAGTAGAAGGGCTCCGACCCGGCCAAGGCGGCGTCGGCGAATATGACGACGTCGTGCCGTGCAGCGGAATCCGCATCCTCGACGGTTAGCTGGTAATCCGAATCCACCGTCACGCCCGGCAGGTTGTCCTTCTCAAGCGCGGCAGCCAAAGCCGGCCCGAGTCCGTCATCAAGACGACCGGGGTTGCCGTAACCCAGAACTAGAACGCGCTCAGCCACTACACTTGGCCTCGGCTGCGCCTATCGAGCACATTTCCTTCGGGATCGATCAGTTCCACGACCAGCGGCATCTGCCCCAGGGCGTGCGTAGCGCACGAGAGGCACGGGTCATAGGCCCGGATGGCGACTTCCACGTGGTTGAGCAAGCCCTCGGTGATTTCCTTGCCGGACAGGTGGTCCTCGCAGACCTTCTGCACGGCCCGGTTCATAGGCTCGTTGTTACTGGTGGTCGAAACGATCAGGTTTGCCATCGTAATCTGGTCGTTCTCGTTCACGCGGTAGTGGTGGAACAGCGTGCCGCGCGGGGCCTCAATCAGACCGACAGCTTCGCCGCGGCGCTGGCCCTTGGTTACCAGATCGGTGCCCTGCAAATCCTTGTCATGCAGCAGCACGCCGATCTTCTCGATAGCGTGCAGCAGCTCGATCAGCCGCGCCCAGTGGTACGCCATGGTCAAGTTGTTGGGCTTGCCCTTGGTGAGGGCCATGAATTCCTTGCGGGCCGCCTCGGCCTCGGGGGTATCGATGAAGTCGGCCGTGTTGACCCGCGCCAGCGGACCGACGCGGTACCAGCCGGCCTCCGGCCCGCGCGACTTGATGAACGGGAACTTCATGTACGACCAGGGCCGCACTTCCTCGGCGATGTACTGGAGGTAGTTCTGGTAGTCGACCTGATCGAAAATTTTCTTGCCGTCCTTGTCGATCGCCCGCAGGTTGCCGTGATAGATGTCCATGGCGCCGTCGTTGCGGATGAGCGACAGGTGGTTCGAGTCGAAAGAGCCGAACGGGGCCAGCTTCTCCAGATGCTCGAGCGTGTAGTCTTTGCACAGCTTCAGTGCGGCGCGCGCCCAGGTGAGCATTTGCTCGAAATCCTTGAGCAGGAAATCACGTTCGGCGATGGAGACGTTCTTGTTGACGCCGCCGGGGATCGCGCCGGTGCCGTGAATCTTCTTGCCGGCGGTGATGCGGATAATCTCCTGGCCGTACTTGCGCATCATGACGCCTTGAACCGCCAGGTCCGGGTGCTTGGCCGCGACGCCGATGACGTTGCGGATGGCCGGGTCGGCGTCGAAGCCGAACAGCAGGTCCGGCGAAACCAGGTGGAAAAAGTGCAGGGCGTGGGACTGGAAGAACTGCCCGTAGTGCATCAAGCGGCGGACCTTCTCGGCCGTGGGCGTGAGCTTTTCGCCGCCGACGATGCGGTCCATGGCCTTGGCCGCGGCCAGGTGATGGCTGACGGGGCAGATGCCGCACAGGCGCTGCACGAGCACCGGGACTTCCCAGAAGGGGCGGCCCTGGATGAAGCGCTCGAACCCGCGGAACTCGACGATGTGCAGGCGGGCCTGCTTCACCTTGTTCTGGTGGTCGAGCAGAATCGTAACCTTGCCGTGCCCTTCGACGCGGGTGACGGGCTCGATGACGACGCGTTTCAGGCCATTGGTAGCGGTAGCGGTTACCACGAAAAGCCTCCTGAGGGCAAAGTGCAAAGGACCAAGTTCAAAGTGCCAAGTTCAAAGTGAGCGGTGACCAGCCGGCATCCCCGCTTGCCGGCGCGGTCTTCACTTTGCACTTTGTACTTGTCATTTTAGTCATACTTGATCAGCTCGTATGGCAGTTCCAACGGTTTATTCGTCAGCAGCGCCACCAGGGCCTGCCAGAGCGTGTCAGCGGAAGGCGGACAGCCGGGCAGTTGATAGTCGATCTTGACCACCTCGTGGCACGGGTAGACCTTGTTCAACAGCAGCGGAATCTCGGGATCATCGGGAATCTTGCCGCGCGGATTATGGACGGTCGGGCCGTTCAGGTATGCCTCTTCCAGGCATTCCTTCAGCGGGACCATGTTGCGCATGGCCGGGATGCCGCCCATGATCGCACAATCGCCGACCGAGATAAGAATGTCGCAGTGCTCGCGGAAATCCTTCAGCACGCGGACGTTCTCCTCGT
>JAAYXS010000083.1 GCA_012515775.1 Phycisphaerae bacterium | reverse complement strand
GGGCGGCCGACGCTACCGCGCCGTTCGGCTCGGCCAGGGCTAAGCCCCGAGTGTGCTTCCTGACCCGTTCAAAACCGATCCCACAGTCCTGCAAGCTCGCGGTCCTCCAGGTGCAGCACGATCAGCCAGCGTGCTCGTCCGCGCGTTGCGCCATTGTAGCCCTAATTCTGCGTAAAGGCAGCCCCAAAAGCGCTCCCGGTGTGAGCGATCGCGGTCCGCCGTCCGAGCGTGTTATTCGTATAGGCGCCACGTAGTAGGTGAACCGTCCGAGCAAAGCTGCCTCTGCCTTCGCATCTCCTACGGTGCCCGAGCGTCACCAGATGGTCGCACGCCCGGCTGACTGTCCGCCCGGCTCACGGCGCGCTCCAGTTCCTCCATTCGAATTCTGCCTTTCCCCAGGGCGACCAGCTTCTCCATGGCCACGTGCCTCTCCGGCGGCGGTAGGGCGCTGACGACCACCACGCTAACTTGAAGCAGCGATCTGTCATCATTCCCGGACCAATCGAACTCGATTAGCGCCCTCGCCTGGTCGCTTAGCGGCGGCGACTCAAGAACGTAAGCCGACAGCAAGCCGTCGAGGGGAGAATTGACTACAATGGCTTCGGGAAAGATGCGCTCAGCCTCGGGGGGCGAATGATTTGCCAAATACAGCCACGCAAACGGGTTGGCCGCTGCCGGTTGCCTCTTCTCCCAAACGTGCGCGGATGTACAATACGCCCGCGGGATTTCCAGAAACGCCTGTCCGCGCGCCGGCATCCATCGCAAGAGGGCGCCGGACTGCCGACACGTCCAGACGTACGGCCCATCGCTGAACGGTAATCTGGCCTTGACGTACCAGAGCACATTACCGACCGCCAGAATGCCAAGAAGCACTGCGGCCGAGATGCACGTCATCCGGAGCAACCGCACCTTTTTCACTTCGTGCACCCGGCGCTGCCGTCCAGAAGCTCTTCTGAGATCCATCCCCACGCACCGCCCGGGCGATCGAATCCGAGCTTGCAGGCGCCATTCAGTATACCTGCGGCCGTGTTGCTATTGAAGAGCAGCACATTGTAACAAACATCTGGCTTATTCGCTGCACATTTCCTCCGCAGGCAATCACAGTACGACTCCGGATATGTGGCTTGGGCGACCACGGTCCCGTACCCGCCCGAACCCTCTCCTCTCGAAGGCGTCCACTGGCAGCCTAGGCAACCGCTGCGACAGCACTTGTATATCCAACCTGCTGGGCACGACATCGGGCCACAGGTGCATGTGCCGCCTCCCCCGGCGCTGCTCGCGATTTGATATTCGCAATGGCGTTGCCCAAGGAAGAGGTCAGAGCCGCACCGGAGCTGTATTACGCACGTCTTGCTCTCCTGGGTAGTCGGAGGCTCCGTCTTCAGAGCCGCCAGACCGTCGGGATCGACCCAGCCGAGGGGGTTGTTCAGGACGAATTCGTAGCGATTATCCGACACGATCCGACCTAGCGAGCCGCTGCGCCACGCCACGCCTGCCCTGCCCGCACCGCTGCGGTTCGCAGGCCACCCTAACTCAGAGTAGGGGTCCTCACTCATCCACCG
>JAAYXS010000591.1 GCA_012515775.1 Phycisphaerae bacterium | reverse complement strand
TGCAAAAACGCGCTCACTACTTGCCAAAACAGTTTCACTGTGGTAATCTGATATATGAGTGAGGTGGGAACGCGATGAGTTTTTCCGCTGAGCTCCGTTGCCTCGGACGCAGGAAGTCGGAATTGAAAGCAACGCGTCAGAGGTTTACGACATAGAATAGAGTAATACGCGGCTTGCCGCGTTGCACGAACCTCCTATGTTAAGTGCCTTCACTCCTTCGCCTCGAGGGCGCCACACGCCCTCGAGGCCGATTTTGTATCCACGAAAAAAAATGACTGGTTTTTCACAGCGCTTCAGCGCGTCACACGCCCAGGAAGCGCGCCTCCTGCAGCCCGCCAGCTCAAGTCGTCCTGCTTCACCCCGCCAGTAGCCGCACGTGCTCGGCCGCGCAGCGCTTCAAAACACCCAGGTTGTACCCGCCCTCGAGAACGCTGACGATGCGGCCATCGGCGTGTTCCTCAGCCAAGCCGATCACCGTCTGGGTCATCCACGCGAACGCTTCATCTGAGAGGTCCAAGTTCCCGATCGGATCGTCGCTATGCCCGTCGTAGCCCACTGAGAGCAACACGAATTGCGGCGCGAACCGCCCGATGGCCGGTATGACCCGATCGCGGAAGGCCTGGCGATACATGTCATCGGTAGCCGCGGGCAAGAAGGGAATGTTCATCGTGTAGCCGCGGCCACGGTCGTCGCCGGTCTCTTCCTCCCAGCCGGTCCCCGGATACAGGTAGTTCGGGTGACCGTGCAGACTAATGACCAGCACGGACGGGTCCTCGTAGAACGTGTGCTGCGTTCCGTTGCAGTGGTGCACGTCCCAGTCGAGTATCAGTATTCTGTCCGCCTGAAACTCGTCTTTGAGCGCGTACGCGGCCAGCGCGACATTGTTCAGCAAGCAGAACCCCATCGAACGGTCGCGCTCGGCGTGATGGCCCGGCGGGCGAACGGCGCAAAACGCCCGCTTCAATTCGCCGCCCGCCACCATGCGCGTCGCCTTGACCACCCCGCCCGCGGCGAGCTTGGCGATCTCATAGCTCTCCGGGCCGATTGCGCTGTCCGGCACGTCGATGTAGGGATAAGCCTGGCGACAGGCGGCATCCAGCCGGACCAGGTAATCGCGCGCGTGCACGCGCTGAATCAGCGTCTCCGGCAGAGGGGCCGGCTCGATGGGCACGCAGGTTTCGAGCAGCCCGGCCTCGGCCAGCCCTTCCCGAACCGCGTCCAGGCGTTCGGGACGTTCCGGGTGCCCATGTCCGGTGGTATGTCGTTTGAAACGCTCGTCGAGGAGTATGCCGCAGCTTGTCATGCGCCTAGTTTACCGCGCGACCGGAAATCGTCACGCGTGCGCCGCCCCCCCCTTCCCACTTTCCCACGTTCCCACGTGTGAGTGTGTGGGAAAGTGGGAAGGTGGGAATGTGGGAAGGTGCGCTCCGGCCCTCTCACGTTCTTACCGTCTCACGTTCTTCACGCGGCCGCGTGGCGCGCGTGGCGGCGATCACCTCCAGCAGCTCGAACGAGTCGATCGGCTTAGAGACGTGTGCCTGGAAGCCGCACGCCAGCGAGCGCGCCCGGTCTTCGGGACGCGCGTAGGCCGTGACTGCGATCATGGGAATCGTCCCGCCGCGTTCCGCCGGCAACTTGCGAATCTCGCGCAGGAGCTGATAACCGTCCTGCCCGGGCATGCCGATGTCGCTCAGGACTACGTGCGGAATCGAGGCGTTGATCATCTCCAGCGCTTCGGGCCCCGAGCCCGCGATCATGACCTCGGCTTTGCAGTCCAGCAAAATGCGGCCGAGCAGGTCGCGCGCAATCGGGTCGTCATCCACAATCAGGACGCGCGTGCCGGCCAAATCAAACATTTCGCGCGCCGGCAGGCCGTCCGCGGAGGAAGTGCGCGAC
>JAAYXS010000590.1 GCA_012515775.1 Phycisphaerae bacterium | reverse complement strand
TCTCGTCACGCACGGGTTCCCGCTAGTTTGCGCGCTCGGGGTACTCCTCTGGTAAAATGTTCGGGTTGACCCAGAGGAGTTTCGCCATGCGCCTGCCTCGTTCGATCCTCGCGGTTTACCTCCCGATCTGCGTTTTGGCGCTAATGGTCGCGACAGCCTGCGCGGCGGATACGACCGTTCGGCCCGCGGCCTGTGCCGGCACTTGGTATCCGGGCGATCCCGCCGCGCTGACGAAGCAGATTGACGAACTGCTGTCGGCTGCCGCGCCGCTAGACCTGTGCGGCCGGCCGCTGGCGATGATCAGTCCGCATGCGGGGTACCGCTTCTCGGCCCCGGTCGCGTGCGCCGGCTATGCCTGCCTGCGCGGGCAGTCGTATCAACGCGTGATTCTGCTGGGCTTCAGTCACCGCAACGCCGGGCGCTACCGCGGCATCGACGTGCCCAAGGAGCTGACGGCCTACGCCACGCCGCTGGGCGAAGTGCCGATCGATCGCGCCGTTTGCGACGAGCTGCTGAACAAGCCGTTCTTCAGCTCCATTCCCGCCATCGACGAAGGCGAGCATTCCCTCGAACTGCAATTACCGTTCTTGCAGCGCATCCTCGGAAAATTCGCGCTGGTTCCGCTACTGGTCGGGCAGATGACCGACGCTGATTGCACCGCCGCGGCCCAGGCCCTGCTGCCATACCTGGACGAGAACACGCTACTGGTCGCCAGCAGCGATTTCACGCATTTCGGCCCCAATTACGGCTACCTGCCGTTCAAGGAAAACGTGCGGGATAAGTTGCGCGAGTTGGCGGACGCGGCGGCTGCGGCCCTGCGGCTGTGCGATTACGACGGGTTTGCCGAGCATGTGGCCAGGACGCACGACACGATTTGCGGGCGCGGGCCGATTCTGTTGCTGCTGCGTGCGTTGGCGATGCGCGGTGGCGCCGACGGCGTCTGCGCGGCGTGTGATACGTCGGGCCGCATGACGGGGGACTGGACCAACTCGGTCACGTACCAGTCGCTGGTGTTCACCCCCCGCAAGGGCACTTTGGGCGAGGCGGAACGTGCGGAGCTGCTGCGCCTGGCGCGGCAGACGGTAGCCGCGACGGTGAAGAAGGAGCCGCTGCCGAAGGTCGAGCCCGAGAAGCTGCCGGCGGCCGTGCGTGCGGACGGTGCCTGCTTCGTGACGCTTCAAAACAAGGGCGAGCTGCGGGGGTGCATCGGCAACATGCTGGCGGATGGGCCGTTATTTGAATCGGTCGCGCAAAATGCGGTGCGCGCGTGCCACGACTCGCGCTTCCTGCACAACCCGGTTACGCCGGAGGAACTGGAGCAACTTCACATTGAGATCAGCTATCTCACGCCGATGAAGCGGGCGGCCAGTCCCAGCGAGGTCGTCGTCGGGCGGCACGGAATTATGATCGCGCTCGGCGGGCGCAGGGGCGTACTGTTGCCGCAGGTAGCGTACGAGCGCGGCTGGACGCGCGAGGAGTTCCTCAAGCAGGTATGCTACAAGGCGGGCTTGCCGGTCGATTCCTGGAATAAGCCCGAGGCGGAGCTTTACCTGTTCGAGGCGGAAGTGTTTGGCGAGCCGAAGTAGGAGTGCGCTGGGCGGGCCGGAGCGAAGGTAAGGCGGATGATGTCTGGCAGCAGTACGCGGCGCGAATTTCTAACGCGTGCCGGAGCGATGGCAGCGGGGGCGGCGCTGGGGACGTGCGGGCGCCTGGCCCTCGCCTCCGCTTCCGGCTTGGACCAGAGCGAGCCGGGCCGGGCGCGGGTGGTGGTCGCGCGCGACGACGCATTGGCCACGGGCGAGCCCGGCAAACATGGCGCGCTGCTCCTCAAAGTGCTTAACGCGGCCATGCAAAAGCTGACCGGTGCCGCGGATGCGGCCAGTGCCTGGCGCACAGTGTTCAAACCGGCCGACCGCGTGGGCATCAAGGTCAATACGCTCGGGCTCTCGACGCAGCCGGCGGTCGTAGACGCCATTATTGCCGGCCTGCGACTGGCGGACGTGCCGGCCGCGAACATCATTGTTTGGGACCGGTTCGATACGGAGCTGGGCCGGGCCGGCTTTACGATCAGCAAGTCCGGCACAGGCGTGCGCTGCCGTGGCACAGACGCCGAGGGCTACGGCAGTGGAAACCGGCCGGAAATCGAGCAGAGCGGCGCCGTCGGTTCGGCGTTTTCGAGAATCGTCGCGGATGAGGTCGATGCGCTGATATCGGTCCCCGTGCTTAAAGACCACAATCTGGCGGGGGTGTCGTTGGGAATGAAGAACTTTTACGGCGCCATCCACAATCCCAACAAGTACCACGAGCATAACTGCGATCCATACATTGTGGATGTGGTCGCCCATCGCTATATCCGGCCCAAATGGCGGCTGACGGTCTGCGATGGCCTGCGCGCCCAATGCCACGCCGGGCCCGGCCATCACTCGGGCTACATGTGGCCGTTCGGCGGGCTGATCGTGGGGACGGACTTCGTGGCGGCCGATGCCGTCGCTACCTCGATTATCGAAGAGCAGCGTAAGCAGAGGGGATTGAAAACGCTGGAGGAGGAGGGGCGGCCGGCGCGGCACGTCGCCACAGCGGCCGCGCGCGGGCTGGGAATTGCGGATCTGAGCCGGATCGAGCGGGTTGAAATCTGACATGGACGATCTCAGGAACATATTCACCTGTCCATCGCGCCGTGACCTGCTGAGCTGGGGCGTCGCGGCCTCCGGGTGCCTGCTGGTGGGCCGGCGACTGCTGGCTCAGGATCAGGCCTCGGGCACGAGCGCGCTGCCCGGTCCAAAACTCAAGGGTTTGGCGCGGCATGAAGCGCTGTACTGGGAACCGCGC